>JAAYZO010000206.1 GCA_012514865.1 Lentisphaerota bacterium
CGTCCCGGGCGGCGCCACGCCGATGACGCTGGCCGAGGGCAGCATCGCCAACTCCAGCGCGCGGACGCTCGGCGGGGACGACGTCGCCGACTGGTTCCGTTTTGAGGCGACGGCCGGTAGGACCTACCTCTTCATGAGCCGCAACTACGCCGTGCCGGCGGGGGTCGACACCACCTTCGCCATCTACGCGGGCGACCCGTCGGAGGCACCGGCAGCGACACTGGCCGGCATGGCGGCACTGGGCGAGGGCCTGAGCTACACCGCGGCGGTGACGGGCACGCACTACGCCCTGGTCTCGCGCCCGGTCGACCCGTCGGTCAACGGCCTCTCGTACACGCTTTCCGGGACCGTGATCGAGGGGCTTCCGGCGGTCGGCGAGCTGACCAACCCGCTATGGGACACGGCCGAGGTCGGCCGCTGGACGATGAGCTACGAGGCGGCGGCGGCGACGGGCAAGCCGATGCTGGTGCTGTTCTCGGGGCTGCGCTGGTGCCCGCACTGCATCCTGGCCGACGCGGTGACCTTCTCCGACCCGGCGTTTGCGGCCTACGTCGCCGCCAACGACCTGGTGCTGGTGGTGATGGACAACGCCCGCCGCAACGCGGCGCCGTCCTATCCGACCGAGCCCGGGCTGGGTCCGACGCTGCTGCGTGAGGCCGGCTACCTCACGGCGCATGGCCTGAGCCGTGCCGACGGCGAGGCCAAGCTCGAGGCCAACCTGGCCTTCCAGCAGAGCCTGGCGCTGCCGGGCAGCACCCGCATCGGCTACCCGACCCTGCTCTACCTGCGGCCGACGCCAGGCAAGGCCGTCGCCTCGGTGGTAGGCAGGGTCAGCTACATCACGCTGGAGACCGACCTGGCGACCGTGCTGCGACAGCTCGACGACCTCCGCGGCATGGCGGCGGACCCGGCCGAGGAGACTGACAACCTCGCCAGTTCGACGACCGCCGTGCTGCCCACACCGGCCGCGGACGGCGTGCCGGTGCAGACTGCCGGCAGCATCGGCGGCATCGACACCACCGACTGGCGGGTCTTCACGCCGGCGGCCAACACCGCCTGGAGCTTCCACGTCGCCACCGCAGCCAAGTCCAGCAAGAACGGCGCCGCGGCACGCCTGACCGTCGGCGTCTACGACAGCTCGGGCACGGCCGCGTTGCCGGGTCAGCGGCTGGCCGAGGCCAGCGGCGCTGCCGCCGGCGGCGTCACTCTGGACTTCCGGCCGCCGGCGTACGGAGTGCCGTACCGCCTCTGCGTGCAGATCGCCGATCAGCCGGCGCTGGTCGACTACACCATCGCCGCCAGTGCCACGCCGCTCTCCTACGAAGCCCAGTTCGAGGCCGCCGCCTTCGAAGCCGCCCAGCAGCAGCCCCAGGCCGCGCTGCGGGTGCGCCTGGACACCGTCATTGCCAACGACCAGCCGGTCGCGCTGCGCTACTGGACCGAGGATGGCACCGCCCTGGCGGGTCGCGAGTACACCGGCGTCGCTGACGGCGCCCTGGTGTGGACCGCCGCCGAGACCGGCACCGTACCGGTCAAGACCCTGAACATACCCCTGACGGCCGCCGGCCTGGCGCCGTGGGAGGGCAGCCGCGACTTCGTGGTGCACCTCGAGGCCGTCCAGAATGCCAAGGTGATCGGCACGGCCGCGGCCACGGTGCGGCTCTACTGCATCCCGACCTTCGTCGACGGCCCGGCCCTGGTCCGCGCCCTGAGCACCGGTGCCGGCGCCGAGCTGCGCCTCGGCATCGCCAATGGCCTGGGTGGCAACCTCGGCGTGCTGATGGTCTCCGGGGCATTGCCGCGCGGCATGGCGGCGAAGCTCCAGGGCAGCGAGCTGGTCCTGAGCGGCCGGCCGACCCGCACCGGCACCAGCACCGCCGAGTTCGAGGTCCGCACCACCGTCGGCGCGGCCACGACCGTCGGCGGTCGCGTGGCGGTGACCCTGATCGTGCTGCCGGTCGCGGCGATCAACCCGGCCGCGGTGGGGAGCTTCGTCGGCACGGTCTTCACCGCCGGCATGCCCGAGGTCCGCGGCAGCCTGACGCTGACGGCCTCGACCAACGGCCGGGTGCAGGCGAAGGTCGCGATGCAGGACCGCACCTACGCCCTGACGGCGAACTCCTGGACGGCGCTTTCCGAAGACGGCTCGACCTTCGTCGCCGACCTGGTGGACGCCCGTCGCGGCGTCACGCTCAGCCTGACGGTGGACGGCACCGGCGCCGGGGCTGGCGTCTTCACGCTCGGCGGCGAGGCCATGGACGTGGTCTTCGACCGCGTCGCCTGGCATCGCGTCACGAATCCGGCGCTGGAGTACGCCGGCTACTACACGGTCTCGCTGCCGGTGAGTCGCGATGTCAAGGCGACCGGCGGCAGCCTGGGCTATGTGCCCTTCGGCGGCGGCTACCTGGCCATCACCATCGCGGCTAACGGCCGCGTCACCTACAGCGGCAAGATGGCGGATGGCACGCGTGTCAGCGGGACAACGGCGGTCATCGAGTCCATGGGCGGCCTCGGCACTCCGAGCGGCCATGTGACGATCTTCGCGCCGCTGTATCGCCGTGGCGGCTACCTCTCCGGGCGGCTCGACATCACGCCCCTGAGCCGGCGGGTGGCGGAAGCCGCCTGCGTCTCGGCCTGCGCGCCGGCGGCGTACTTCGAGTGGTCCTACCCGGGGCTGCAGCCCCAGCGCGGCCGCACGGCCGACGCCTTCACCGTCACGGTGGAGCCCTGCGGCATGGCCTACCCGAAGTACACGACGCTGGAGGCCCACGGCATCCCCGCGGCGGAGCTGCGCACGGCCGAAGCCCCGGCGGACGCCGCCTACGCCTACCGCCTCCAAGGCCAGACCGAGCGCGCCTACCCCATGCTGGATGCCTTCCCGGAGCACCTGCCGCTGCAGGTCACCGCGGGGCGTCTGGTGGCGCCGTCGGCGACGCGGCCGGTGCGCCAGGCCGACCGGTCCTACGTCTATAACACCGGCGAGGGCAGCAACGACAGCTCCCTGCGCATCCAGTACTCACGAAGCACGGGCGTCTTCAGCGGCTCGTTCCGGCTCTACTACGACTACCAGACGCCGACCTGGCAGCACCGCACCGTCACCGTGCGCTTCGAGGGCATCCTGACGCCGATTCCGGGGAGCTGCTGCACAGCCGACCCCCTGCCCCTCGGACACGGGTTCTTCCTGGTGCCCGACAACAACGCCGAGGCCGGGTACAGCTTCAAGCGCTCGTACCCGATCTGGCTCGGCGAGGTGGTGCCGGAGGAGCCCTGACGGATCTTCCGGAACTGGCAGGTTACCGCCAGTGACGGAAGATCCGAGAGGCCGTCAGCGGCTGCTCTGGGCAGCGCGGCGGGCGGCGACGAGGGTGCGTTTCTCGGCGCTGAGGGTGGTGAGGAGCTGCATGAGGTCCTCGACCGGCTCGCCGGCGCCTTCGGCGGCGGCGAGGTCCTGGGTGATCTGACGGAGGCGCTGCTCGAGGGCGGCGAGGCGCAGGAAGACGACGCAGTCCGAGGCCGCCTGGTGGAGCTTCTGGATGGCCTCGTCGCGCTGGGCGTCGGCGACCTTCTCGGGGTCGAGGGCCTTGTAGGCTGAATCGAGCACGACGCGGTTGACCTCGGGGCAAACGACGAGGTCCTGCCGGCCGGTGAGGGCATCGGCGGCGTGCGACCACTCGCCGGCGGCCGTCTGGGCCAGGACGACATTGAGGGCCTGGCCGACCGGGACCTCCGGGATCAGCTCCGGGGGCAGCTCCTCGAGGAGTTCCTGGGCGACGCACTCGAAGTGCACCGCCAGGTCGAGGAGCGCGACCAGGGCCGGGTCGCCGGCGCGCGGCATCTCGAAAGCCGGCAACGCCGGGCGCGTCGCCGGTGCCGCGGCCACGGGGGCGGCGGCGCGGGCGGCGCCCTGTCCGAGGCGGGACTGCTCGCGCTGGAGCTGCTGCATCGCCTGCACCACCGCCGCCGGCGGCACCTGGAGCTGGCTGGCCAGCCAGTCGGCGTAGGCGGCGCGCGCCACCGGGTCGTCGATCGAGAGGACCGCCGGGAGGACCTCCTGCACGACGGCGGCCTTGCCCTGGGGGGCCTTGGCGTCGTGCTGGCGAGCGGCCTGATGGTAGACGAAGGCGACGCCGTCGAGGGCCTGGTCCATGGCGGCGCGGAGGGCAGCCGGGCCCTGGCGGCGGAAGAGGCCGTCGGGGTCTTCGCCCTCGGGCAGCGCCGCGACCTTCACACGCAGTCCGGCGCGCTGCAGGATCTCGAGGGTATGCACGGCGGCCTTGATGCCAGCCGCATCGCCGTCGAAGGCCAGGGTCACGGCCTCGGTGCTGCGCCGCAGGAGCTGCGCCTGCATCTCGGTGAAAGCGGTGCCCTGCGAGCAGACCGCGTGGTCGAGTCCGGCCCGATGGCAGGCGATGACATCGAGCTGGCCCTCGCAGATGAGGGCCTGGCCGTGCTCGCGGAAGTGCGCCCGGGCGAGGTGGAAGCCGTAGAGCAGCCGGCCCTTGTGGAAGAGGTCGCTCTCGGGGGAGTTGACGTACTTGGCGGTCTTGGCATCGGCCTGGAGGATACGGCCGCTGAAGCCGACGACGCGGCCATGCTCGTCGCAGATCGGGAACATCAGGCGGTCACGGAAGCGGTCGTAGCAGTGCGACGGGTCCTCCTCGCGCGAGGTCAGCAGGCCGACCTTGAGGGCGAGTTCGCGCGCGAAGCCGAGCTGCTCGCACCAGCGCAGGGCCGCGTCCCAGGCGTCGGGGGCGTAGCCGATGCCGAAGGCCTCCACGGCAGCGGCGTCAAGGCCGCGGCCGGCGACGTAGTCGCGGGCCGCCTGGGCGTCGGGGAGGGTCAGGCGGTGCTGGTACCAGCGCGCCATCTGCGCCAGGAGTTCGTAGGACTGCTCCTTCTCGCTGCGCCGCCGTGCCGCGGCCTGGCGTTCCTCCGGGGTACCCTCGTCGCTGGGCTCCGGGATGACAATGCCGTAGCGCCGTGCCAGGAAGCGCACCGCCTCGACGAAATCGAGGTTCTCCATCTGCTGAACGAAGGTGAAGACATTGCCGCTCTGGTGGCAGCCGAAGCAGTAGTAGCTCTGGCGGCTGCTGCTGACCTTGAAGCTCGGCGTCTTCTCCTGGTGGAACGGGCAGCAGGCCCAGTAGTCCGAGCCACGGCGCTGGAGCTGCAGGCGCGTGCCGACCACCTCGACGATATCGGCGCGGCTGCGGACGTCCTCGATGGTGGCTTCGGGCAGGCGCGGCATGTTCGAATCGGTATCCTCACTTACAGAACCACGACGGACGGCCGCGGGCCACGTTGCCGCCATGGCCGGCGGAAGGGCCTGTCGACATCATCGGACGCACCGCCACGGTGCGATGCCCAGGCGCGGCACCGTCCCCGTCAGAGTGCCGGCTTCAGCCGGAAGCGTGCCGCGTGCCTTCAGGCCGCGGCAACATCAGGGGCCGCGCCGGGCTGAAACCATGGCCCACACGATCCGCGTGAACATGGCACTCTGACCCGGACTCCACAGCCGCACCACGCACCGCTGTTTCATGCGAGCAACCACCCCCGGGCCGAGCAGCGGCGGTACGCCACGCCAACCGGCCCCCGGGCGTCGGTGCGCCTGCCCGCGTGAGCCGCGGCCGGTGCCGCGGACCTATCTGCCGGCGGCCGGACGGCGGCGCGCCTCGGCGAGCTGGCGCAGGCGCCGCGTCAGCTCATCCTGACGGGAGCTGTCGCGCATGGCCTGGCGCGCAAAGAGGGCCTCGCGGTAGTAGCGCATGGCCTCGTCCGGACGCTGCAGGCGTTCGTCGTAGAGCACGCCGAGGTTCTGCAGCGTCACGGCATGGCGGGGTTCACGGCGCAGGGCCTCCGTGAAGGCCACCAGGGCGCCCTGATAGTCGCGCTGGCGGACGCTGAGGTAGCCGAGGGCGTTGTAGAGCAGGGCCGAGCGCTCGAAGCCGCGGAAGCGCCGCAGGGCCTGCAGGTAGGTCCGCCCGCGGGCCAGGTTCTGGTTGATGCAGCACATGCTCAGCATGGCCAGGACGCTGTCATCGCGGTCGGGGCATTGGGCGCGCAGCTCATAGGCGCGTTCCAGGGGCTTGAGAGCGCGGCCGTACTGGGCCGACTCGAAGAGCATCCAGCCGAGGTAGTACTGGGCGAGGAAGTCATCCGGGGCCAGCTCGACGGCGCGTTCCAGGGGCGCGATGAGGGTCGAGCTGTCCAGGCGCACCTGTTCGGGCGAGAGGAGCCGATAGCGGCAGTAGCCGGTGAGGATGAGGGCCTGGACGTAGTCCGGCCGGCGGTCGAGGCACTTCTGGGTGAGGCTGAGGGCCTCTTCGAAGTCGCAGGCCTGGGCGGCGTGGGTGGCGCGGGCGTAGAGGGCCTCGGGCGACTCCGGGGCGCCGCAGCCCGTCAGGGCCACGGCCAGCGCCAGGGCGCTGAGGCCGAGGGCGACGCTCGGGCGGAGTCGCTGTCTTGGGCTAAGGGCAGTCACGCTGGTACCGCTCCACGTTTGCGGCGGGTGCTGTCGTGCCGATCGGGCGTCGTCCTGACCGCGGCCGCCTCAGCCAGCATCTCGCGGGCGTGGACGAGGGCGGCCTTCGAACCGGCCGCGGCGCCGAGCATGCGGGCGAGTTCCTGCTCGCGTTCGGCGGGGCCGAGGACCTGCATCGAGGCGGTCGTACGCTCGTCCTGAACGGCCTTCGACACGGCCCAGTGCCGGTCACCGGCGGCCGCGATCTGCGCCAGGTGGGTGATGCACAGGACCTGATGACGACCGGCGATGGCCACGAGTTCCTCCGCGACGGTGACAGCCGTACGTCCTCCAATATTGGCGTCGACCTCGTCAAATACCAGCACCGGGACCTGGTCGACGGCGGTAAGGACGGTCTTGACCGCGAGCATGACGCGGGCCATCTCGCCGCTGCTGGCGATCTGCCGCAGCGGCAGCATGGGCTCGCCGGCGTTGGGTGCGAAGAGGAACTCGACCTGGTCGGCGCCGCTGGGTCCGGGCGGGGCGTCGTCGACCCGTATGGCGAAGTCGGCATGGCCGAAGCCGAGGCGGCGCAGCTTGCCGACGACGGCCGTGGCGAGCGCCCCGGCCGTCTCGCGGCGCTGTGCCGAGAGCGCGGCGCAGCGCTGGCGCTGCTCGTTCTGGAGGGCCGCCAGGGCCGCCGTCAGGCCGGCGAGGTGCTCGGCGCGGTGCTCGTGGTCGGCGAGGCGCTGGCGCAGGGCCTCGAGGCGGCCCAGGATCTCGGGGATGCCCGAGCCATACTTGCGTTTCAGCTTGGCGATGAGGTCCAGGCGTTCCTCGAGCTGGGCCAGGGCGGCGCCGTCGAGGTCGACATCCTCGACGTAGTCCGCGAGGTCGCCGGCGAGGTCGCGAATCTGCTCGACGGCCAGCTCGAGGCGTTCGACCCAGGGGCCGCCGCGTTCCTCGTCGAGGGTCTGCAGCTCCTGGAGGAGCCGCACGCAGCGCCCGAGCTGGTCGAGGAGGCAGGGGTCGTTCTCAGCGAGGCCCTGGCGGCAGGCGTCGGCCAGGCCGATCAGGCGCTGGGCATTGGCGAGGCGGCGGTGCTGGGCCACGAGGCGCTCCTCCTCGCCCTCCTGCAGCCCGGCGCGGCTGATCTCCTCGATCTGGAAGGCCGTCCACTCGGCATCCTCCGCGGAGAGCCCGGCGCCGCGGGCCTGCTCGAGGGTGCCGGCCAGGTCACGCTCGCGGGTACAGCCATCCTCGACCGCGGCGCGAAGCTCGCCCAGGCCGGCAAAGGCGTCGAGCAGGTCGAGCTGGCTGCGCGGCCGCAGCAGACTCTGATGCTCGTGCGGGCCGTGCACGTCCACCAGGACGGTGCCCAGATCACGCAGGATCGACACGGTCACCGCACTGCCGTTGACATAGGC
>JAAYZO010000207.1 GCA_012514865.1 Lentisphaerota bacterium
ATCGACACCGTCCGCTTCCTCGCCGGCGCGCCCTACCGGCACATCCGCTTCCGCTACCAGGCCATGCCGGCCCTCGGGCCGACCGTCGCCAACATCTACATGGAGTGCGAGATGGCCTCCGGCACCATGGCCCACATCAACTTCTGCCCGGTCACCGGCGTCATCATCGAGCGCGCCACGGTCAGCCTCTTCGACCACACCTTCTTCCTGAACGTGCCGATCTGGCAGGCCTACGACAGCCCCGGCCGGCTCCTGCACCTCGAGCATGGCGCCGTCCGCGAAGACATCGACGGCGGCAGCCTCGAAGGCGCCAGCGAGATGTACGTCGCCTCGGGCTTCTATGGCGAGAACGCCAGCTTCTTCGACGACCTCCGCGCCGGCCGGCGCCCCCGCGGCGACATCCGCTCGGGCCTGCAGTCGGTCGAGATCGCCGACTGCCTGCGACAGCGCGCCACCGAGTACACCGCCTGAAGGATCTTCCGTCTCTGGCCGTTGCCTGCCAGGGGCGCATGGGGGCCTGCGACGGCATGGAGGGCGGCGGAAAATGACACAGAGCGACGGAAAACAGATCTCCCTCGCCGCCACGGCGCTCGGCCTCGTCATGAGTGCGGCAGGAGTCTTCGGCGTCTGGGTCCAGGGCGACGTCTGGGGAGACTTGGGCGGGATGATCAGAGGCAACCTGAACGTCAGTGAGCTCTACCTGATCCTCGGACTGCCGGCCGGCGTCACCGCGGCCGGGGCACTGCTGGTCTCCTGGGCTATCCTTGGCAGCCCGGTGGCCGGCACGTGGACAGCCAGACGGCGGAATGCCACGTTCGCGGCCTATGCCGCCGTCCTGATCAGCGCCATCGGCGGCGCTGCGGTGCTGGGAGGTCAGCACCTGTGGGCCGTTGAGGGACGATGACCGAACAGAGTTCGCAGAGGCGACGTCGTCCGTTGCGGAGGGAGAGACCATGAAGGCTCTGCAGGCAAGCGTCCTGATGCTGTGCGCTGCGCTCGGCTTCTCGCATATCCTCTTCCTGTTTGGCGACCTCTTCCCTATCCTGTACGCCCAGGCCTACAGGATCACGACGTTGGCAGAGGCAGAGATTATCATGCCCGCCCCGTCGAGGTTCGCGGTTCACTACGCCTGGCTCTTTCCGCTGCTTCTGTTCGTCGTGTGGCTGGTGTTCCTTCTGGCTGTCTCACATGGGGCATGGCGTACCTCCGAGTTTCTGATCTGCGGACTCTGCGTTCAGGGACTGGTGGTGTGGGCGGCCGCTTTCTGCTTCTTCTTCGATGCGTTCACGGGCGGCATGTGCTTGCACCATCTCCCGGAGTTCGAGCGGGAACGCTTCCTGAGCGCGGGCTTCGGCGTGTTCCCGACAACGCTGACGGCTCTGCTTGTGCCCATCGTCGTTGTGGCCCTCTCAGGAGTGTTCGGGAAGGGCAAGGAAGAGTCTGCACGCGCGGCCGCCAACGCCGGGCGCGGCGGGACCGAGCCCTAACCGCCGTGGCGTCCGCCGGTACGACTGTGACGCAGTCGCCGCTTCAACCGCCGCCCCCGGCGCAGAGCAAGTAGGTCCACGGCGCCGTCCGTGGACCCCCCGGGCGCCGGCAGCGCCCGGGGGAGCGCCACTCGGCTCGTGGCGCCCTCCCCGTCCACCCAGTCCACCCAGTCCACCCCGTCCACCCAGTCCACCCAGTCCACGGAGTCCAGCGCGCGCCGCCGCGGCTGCGGCAGCGCGACTGCTCGCGTGCTCACACCAGGGCACGGCGGGCGCGTTCGACCACGGCACGCATCTGCGCCAGGCGGTCCTGGCGGCCTTCGGGCTTGCGGTAGGCCGCCAGGAGGTCGCCGATGCGGCCCTGGGCCTGCTCGAGCATCTGGCGGTCGCTGGCCTGGCCGCGCCAGCCGCGGCGGTCGATCAGCGCTGGCGTCCAGAGCTCGCGGAAGTGCGCCAGGGTGTGTTCACTGCCGAGGTGGTTCTCCAGGAAGCCGAGGTCGACCTGGAGGCAGCCCTCGAGGTTGATCCTGGCGGCGGTCGGCGTCGGCCGTCCGGCGAGGTGCGCCCAGCCCTCGGTGAGGTCGCGCTCGATGAGGAGCTGGACCGGGCACAGGGTCCTTCCGCACTCCAGGAGGCCCTCGCCGATGCCGGGGTGGTGCCCCTGGAAAGCCGCGATGGTCATGGCCTTCCAGGCCTTCTCCATGGCGGTGTGGAGGCCGGGCTCGCGGGCGGCGCAGTAGTCGCCGCCGCCGACCGGGAGGCTGATCCCGGACCAGCGCCGGATGAACTCACAGCAGACAAAGCCGTAGTAGAGGGCATCGGGCGCCGAGTAGCTCGTCTCGCCCGAACGCATGTCGAGGGTGGCGCTCCACATCGAGCCGCCGAGCGGGCAGCGCGCATTCAGGGCGCGTCCGGCGAGCCAGGTGGCGACGATCTCGGCCGCGGCCACCGCGGTGAAGCCCTCGACCGTCACCGGCGTGGTCATACCCGCCACCGGCATGGCGGTGAAGCCGGCGGTGCCGCCGTGCCGTATCCGCCGGACGAACTTGTCGGCGACGTCCTTATCCAGGCGCAGCGGATGCGCGAAGCAGGTGGCGCCGTAGGTGAACCAGTTCTTCCAGCCCATGATCTCGCCCATCTCGATGAGGTAGTCGACCTGGTCGACATACCACGCGAAGGGCGGCTGCGGGCGTTCGCAGTACTCGGCCATGACCAGGGCCGACTCCAGCGACTCGAGCGGCGCCGCCACCTCGGTCTGGCACAGGCAATGCCCGACGCCGTGGGCGCCGTGCAGGGCCTCGCCGATCTGCAGGCAGGTGATCAGGTCCTGGCGCGAGCCGCCGCGGCGCTCGTCGGCGGCGTAGTCGTAGTAGACCTGCGCGATCTGCGTGCCGAAGGCCGGCATCTCCGGCTTCACAAACACCGGCGCGGCGCCCTGCACACCGCCGGTGTAGTTCTCATAGAATGCCGCGACGGCACTGCCGGCCGGGGCCGTGCCGTCCGACGCCTTGCCGGCCGGCGGCCGCGCCAGTTCGGCCTGCACGCCGGCCACGAAGGAGCGGACCATCGCTTCCGGGAACCGCGCCCGCTCCTGGCCGAGATCGACCCGGGCACCGAGCGCCGCCAGGGCCTCGAGTATCTCGCGATTCTGGCAGAGGATGCCGACCTTCTCCAGAACCCCGCAGGTCGCCGCCACCAGGGGCTCGATGTCGATACCTTCCAGGAGCCGGTGCTGCATCATGGCCATATCCTCCCTCGGGCATGTTCCTCAGACCCATTCCCAGACGACCCCTGGCGCCGGCACCGCGGCCACCGCGCGGCGGCCCGCTGCACGGATAGCGTTTGCGCTGCACTCACTCTAAGGCATCACAGCCGGCGCAACAAGCCACGTGCCGGCATCCTCCAGGGCAGTTCCGAAGTCCGGTTCCGGCAGCCCTTCAGGGCGACTGCTGACGGGATCATGGAACAGGCCGGAACCACAGCTCGACGGTGATGTCCTGGCCGTGCGGCACCAGGATGCCCTCGGCGTGCGGCCAGCCCGGCGGCTGGGTGAACACCGCCGTGGAGACATCCGACGAGGCCCGCCGGCCATCGGCCAGCTCCAGCTCGATCCAGAACCGCCGCACCTTGAAGTAGTCCTTGCGCGGGTTCCTCAGAACGAAGGTGTTGCAGCGTCCGAGGCTGGCGATTGCCGCCGGGGTCAACTCGACACCGACGCCCTCGGCCCAGACGCCGTCCCTCTCGCTGCCGCCTGCCGGCGCCATCACCCCCAGGTCGACCGCGTTCAGCACACCGGTCGAGCCGTAGGTCGGCGAGTTGCCCTCGAAGCCGATGCCATCGTAGCGCAGCCAGCCGCGCCGGGCGCGGCGGCATTGCTCGACCGTGAGGCCGGGCAGCGGATGCGGCCCCGGCTCGCGCCGCAGGGCCTCCGGGCGGTCTTCGAGGCGGCGGTGCAGGACGGGCTCCAGAGTCTCGATACGGAGGTCAGCCCAGCAGGCCCAGTCGCCCGAGGAGTCGTCGGCCGGTCCGACGTCGGCGATGAGCTGGAGGGCGACGCGCTGGCCGGCCCACGGGGTGAGGTCGCCCGCGATCGGCACCCAGGCGTGGGCCGTAACCGCCTGCTCGGCCACGACTGTGCGGCGGCCCGCGGTGTCATGGACGACGACGCGATACACAATCCCATCGCCGAGGTGGCTGCCGTCAGCCTTGCCTACGACCGCCCGGAAGGCCGCCGGCAACGCCGCCGGCAGGGCGATGTCCTCGAAACGCGCGAAGCTGTAGCCGACCGCGCCGACCCACGGCGGATGCATGAAGATCGCCTCCTTGGCCACGTCGCCGCAGCTCGTGCGGCGGCGCAGGACATGCCCGGACGTCGTGCCGAAGTCCGCGCGCTCGGGCTCGCCACGCAGGCCCATGCCCGCCACAAAACCGTCGGGCAGAACCGTCACAGTCAACGGCGCGGCGAGCACGCGCAGGCCGCACTCGAGGGTCTGCACCAGGTCGCCGGCACGAAGCACGACGGGCACCAGCATGGCATCCTCCGCCGTGGGCGCACCCAGCGGCAGGCGGATCTCGCTCACCCGGCCCGGCTGGAGGGCGCCGCGCGCCGTCTGGCCGAAGGCCGCGACCTCGACCTCTGACGCATCGGCCAGGTGGCTGCGCAGGGCCAGGACCAGGTCGTCGCCCTCCAGGCGCAGGGCAGTGTCGGTCATAGGCACGACGGTGAAGTCGATCCAGGCGCCCTCGAACTCGGCCCAGAGGCGCTCGCCGGGACGGGCCGTGGGCGGTGCCTGCCAGGGGTGCGCGTCGGCGCCGTGGACCACCACGCGCTCGCCGGGGATGACCTCGCTGCGATCACAGCGCAGCGCCAGGCCGGCCTCGACCTTGCCGCCGCGCAGGGTGTAGCTGAAGGCGCCCTCGACCGGTACCACGTAGGTGTAGCCGCGGGACCGCCGCAGGGCCGCCGGGCCCATCGGCTTGCCATCGCGATCCAGGGCGACGGCGTCGACCGCGGCAACCGCGAAGCCGCAGTCGGCGCCCTGGTAGAGGAGGACCTCGTGGTCACCGCCGGGCAGTCGCCGGCAGATCCCGGGGCCATTGCCGGCAGCCTGCTCGAAGCGCAGCATGCGGCCGCGGCCGTCGACGTAGAGGTACGCCGGGGTCGAAGCATAGTCGCCGCGGTGGCCG
>JAAYZO010000208.1 GCA_012514865.1 Lentisphaerota bacterium
ATCCGTACTTCACCGGCTGGTGGGCTACCGTTGGCACCGGCCAGATGGCGACCTTCGGCCTGCGCCGCCGGTGCGACTACGCCGCCTTCTGGGTCGGCCACGAACTCGGCGACGTCGTCTGGTACGTCGCCGTGGCGGCCCTCCTGGCGCTCGGCCGCGGCCTGCTCAGCGACGCGGCCTACCAGGCCCTCCTCATGGTCTGTGGCGCGGCCATCGTCCTGGTCGCAGTGGCCTTCCTGGTGCTTGGGGTGCGCTGCCTGCGCCCGGCGGGGTCCGTACCGAACCCGGCCGTCGCCGCTGGCGCCCCGACGCCCTCGGCTGAATGAGGCGCCGCCCGGCGCCGGGGAGGTCCACGGGCGGCGCCGCGGACCTCCCCGGCGCTCGGGAGGCGGTGCGGACCTGCCGGGCTCGTGCCGGGTGCATGACAGGGTTGTCGGCTGGGCGGGACCTGGAATTCATCTCGCCTGCAGGTTGCAGTGACACCTATGGAACAGGTCCCGACAGGGTGCCCGGTCCCGAGGAACCGAAATCCCACGTGGATGATCACTCCTCCTTCTTCGCACCGACAGGAGTGTCATGCACCCCCTGTGCCGCCGGTATTGACAGCGGACCTATGGCGGTTTATATGTAGACACGTAGCCTGTCGCCGACGGCTCTGGCCTGACGGCGGGCTCTGGCGTGACGGAGACCCCGCCGGGCATACCGGGCTGGGGCAAGAGAGAAGAAGGGCTCCCGGGAGCGGGGGCCCTTCTTCTTTCATGGTATGGCACGGCGGCATCAGCCCTGCGGCTGCCTGACGGAGTTTCTCAGCATGGATCTCACCTCGCTGTTCACCCACGGCCCCACGGCCGAGATCGACACCGCGCCGTCGTACCTGGCGGACTACAAGGACCTCTACCGAACCGACGCTCGCGAAGCCGGCCGGCAGTGGTTTCGCGAGGCCCGCTACGGGCTCTTCCTGCACTACGGGCTCTACTCGATCCCCGGCCGGCACGAGTGGATGCAGTACCTCGAGTCGGTTCCGGTAGCGGAGTACGCCCGGCTCAAGGAGTCCTTCACGGCCGACGGCTTCGACGCCATGGGCATCGTCGAGTTCGCCATCGCCTGTGGCATGCGCTACGTGAACCTGACGGCGCGGCACCACGACGGCTTCTGCCTATGGAACACGCAGGCGAGCGACTTCAGCAGCGCCACGGCGCCGGCGCGTCGCGACCTGGTTGGCGAGCTGGCGGTAGCCTGCGAGACGCACGGCATCGGCCTGTGCCTGTACTACTCGCACGGCCGCGACTGGCGGCACCCGCACGCCCCGAACAACGACGCCTGGGGCGGCCGTGCCCGGCCGGCCTACGACCCGGCGGAGCCGAGCTACTGCTATGGCGCCGAGCATGACTTGGAGCGCTACCTGGCCTTCGTCGGAGAGCAGATCCACGAGCTGCTCACCGGCTATGGGCCGGTCGCCGCCATCTGGCTCGATGGCATCGAGGTGCCGCGCTCGGGCGACCCGGGGCACTTCCGCTGCCAGGACCTCTATGACCGCATCCACAGCCTGCAGCCGCAGGTCCTGGTGGCCTATCGCGATGGCCTGGTGGGCACCGAGGACTTCCTGGCGCCGGCCGAGCCCTACACCGGCGAGGCCCTCGACGCCCTGCCGCCGTCGGCGTCGAAGCCGCGCGAGCTGAGCGCCAGCATGACGCCCGGCGTCTGGGGCTGCCAGTCTGACGCGGCGGCGCCGCGGCTGAGTCCGGAGGAGGTCTGGGGCTGGCTCGGGCAGGCCGGCGCCCAGGACGCCAACCTGCTGATGAACTCGGGGCTGCTGGCGGATGGGAGTCTCGACGAGCGGGACGTGCGTGTGCTTCTCGAGGTCGGCGCCCGTATCGAGGCGGAGGGCTGGCCCCAGGCCGGCGCCGCGGCCGCCACGGTGGCCAAGGGCAGGGCGAAGGCCGCAGGCAAGGGCAAGGCGACGGCGAAGGCTAGGGGGCGGAGTCGTTGAGGAAGGGCTCCAGGACGGCGGCCACGCGGCCGGCCATGAGGCGGTAGCCCTGGTCGTTCGGGTGGATGCTGTCCGAGATCATGTCATCCTGCCCGAGGATGTCGTCGAGGACATCCGGGATGAGGATGACGCCGAGGCGGCGGCACAGCTCGCGGTGGCGCTTGGCGCGCTTGCCGGCGACGACGCCGAGGACCTCGCAGTAGGCCACCACGCAGCCGCGGTCCTGGAGTTCGGTGAAGATCGCCTCGAGGTTGGCGAGGGTCTCGTCCAGGGCCGTCCGGCGCAGGATGTCGTTGCCGCCGAGGGTGACCACGACCAGCGGCGCGCGCAGGGCCGGCCTCTCGTCGAGGCGTCGGCGGCCGTCCTGGGTGGTCATGCCGCCGACGCCGTGGGCGACGACCTGGCGGCCGAGGAGGACACCGAGCTGCGCCGGGTAGGTCTCGCCTGCGGCACTGGCGCCGACGCCCTCGACCAGGCTGTCGCCGAAGCAGAGGATGGGCCCCGCGTCCACGGGGAGGTTGCGGATGGGCCAGGCGTTGAGGCGTTCCGGCCCGCGCGCCAGCCAGACCGCCGAGACGACGACCCGCAGCGCCGCCGCCGCGATGGCACCGCGCCGGTTCATCGGGCCCCCTGACGGCCCGCGGCCGCGGCTGTGACCGCCGCCGCGGCGGGGTCGTCCGGTGTGCCCAGGAAGGCCTTGACCAGGGGGATGATGCGGTCACCGGCGTCCTCGAGGACGTAGTGGCCGGCGTCGGGGAAGCGATGCACCGCGGCCTGCGGGAAGTAGCTCTGCCAGACGGCCAGGAAGCCCTAGTGGAAGCAGAAGTCCTGATCGCCCCAGCAGATCATCATCGGGACCTCCGCCAGGAGATGCAGGTTCTTCTGGATGGTGGCGAGGACGTCCCAGGTCGGGTGGCTGTGGCGCAGGGGGATATCCTGAACGAAGCGCAGGGTGGCGATGCGGTTATGCCACGAGTCGTAGGGGTAGAGCAGTCCGGCCTGGGCGGTCTCGTCGAGGCCGTGCCCGCGACCGACGGCCATGCGCAGGGCAGCGCGGGCGAAGGCATTGGCGCCGCGGATGGCCAGGGCGCCGAAGCCCGGCCAGGTGCAGACGCGGATGCGCCATGGACAGCGCCCCAGCAGGAAG
>JAAYZO010000209.1 GCA_012514865.1 Lentisphaerota bacterium
AAGCCGCGCAGGAGTCGTTCGACCGTGGCGGTCTCGACGAGGAAGGCGTCGTGGCCGTAGTCCGACTCGACCTTCAGGTAGCTGACCGGGATACGGTTGCGCATGAGGGCCATGGCGAATTCGCGGCACTCGTCGGGGGGGTAGAGCCAGTCGCTCGAGAACGACACCACCAGGACGTGGGCACGGATGCGGGCGCAGGCCTTCACCAGATCGCCGTCGCCCCAGCGCGCCGCGGCGTCGTAGTAGTCCATGGCGCGGGTGATGTAGAGGTAGCTGTTGGCGTCGAAGCGTTCGACGAAGGCGCGTCCCTGGTAATCGAGGTAGCTCTCGACCTGGAACTCGATATCGAAGCCGCTGCGGGCCTGGGCGCCGTCCTGGATGCGTCGGCCGAACTTGATATCCATGCCCTTGCCGGAGAGGTAGGTAATGTGGGCCAGCATGCGCGCGGCGGCGAGGCCGTCCTGAGGCGGCCGGTGGTCGTAGTAGTCGCCGTCGCGGAAGTCGGGGTCGTGCATGATGGCATGGCGGGCGACGGCATTGAAGCCGAGGCCCTGCGCCGAGAGGCGGGCGCTGGCGGCCAGGACGACGCAGCGGCCGACGCGTTCGGGGTAGGCCAGGGCCCACTCGATCGCCTGCTGGCCGCCCAGCGAGCCGCCGACCACCGCGTGCACGCGGTCGATGCCGAGAGCGTCGAGCAGGCGCGCCTGGAGCTGGACCCAGTCGGAGACCGTCACCATCGGGAAGGCCAGCCCGTAGGGCCGCCCGGTCGAGGGGTCGGTGCTGCCGGGTCCGGTGGTGCCGTAGCAGCTCCCGAGGACATTCGAGCAGATGACGAAGTACTGGTCGGTGTCGATGGCCTTGCCGGGGCCGACGACGTCGTCCCACCAGCCCGGCTTGCGAAGGCGCCAGGTACGCCCGCGGCTCTCCGCCTCGGCGTCCCAGCCGGCGACGTGGGCGTCGCCGCTGAGGGCATGGCAGATGAGGATGGCGTTGTCGCGGGACTCGTTGAGGCGCCCGTACGTCTCGAACTCGACATCGACCGGCGCGATGCTGCCGCCGATCTCGAGGGCCAGCGGCCGCTCGGCGTCGGCCAGGCGGAGGGTCCTGGCGTGCGTCCAGCCGACCGAGCGCGGGCTGTCGGGTCCGTCGTCGTGATTGGGGGGTGGCTTCATCGTCGTGTCAGCGGTCCTGGCCGGCGTCGTTCGGCCTGCGTGTCGGGCGTTGTCCCGGCCGCCTGCGGCCGCGGCCGCGGTGCGTCGGAGTGTCGTCTGTCGTCGGCCCGTGCCGCCGCGCCTCTGCGGCCGCGGCGGCGCGGCGGTCCGGGCGGTAGGCGAGTCAGTCGGTGAGGAGCCTCTCGTAGCCGGCGGCCGCGGCGCGTGCCTGGGCGCGTTCGGCCAGGGCCCGGCCGGCCTCGCGGCACTCGGCGAGGCAGGCGGCGTCGGGGCGGAACTTCGACTTGATCGGCTCGCGCATGACGTCCCACTTCATCGCCTTGAGGGCCTCGTCGAGTTTCTCGGCGCCGCCCTTGCCCCAGCCGTAGGAGCCGAAGGCGAAGGCATCGCGGCCGGTGAAGCGCAGGCCGCCGATGTAGTTGACGGCGGCCGCGGCCATCGGCATCATGTCCTGATTGAGCGTCGCCGATCCGAAGGCGATCGCGGCGCAGTCGAGCATCTCGGTGGCCAGGCGCGTCAGGTTGCTCTGGCGCAGGCCGATGACCTTGGCCTCGACGCCGGGCAGGGCGGCGCCCTCGTAGATCGCCTGGGCCATCAGGCCGGTGCTGCCCCACATGCTGTCGTACATCACCACGACCTTCGCCTTGGGCTTGCACACCGACCAGTTGCGGTAGGCCTTGAGGATCTCGCCGAGATGGCTGCGCCAGATGACGCCGTGGCTCGGGGCGACGATCTCCAGCGGCAGCCCGGCGAGGGCCTCCAGGGTCTTCACCACACGGGCGCCGTAGGGCGTGACGATATTGGCGTAGTAGATGCGGGCTTCCTCGAGCACCGTCGCCAGGGGCGTCTCGTCGTCAAAACGCGCCGCCGAGGAGTAGTGCTGGCCGAAGGCGTCCATGCTGAAGAGCAGCTTCTCCTCGGGGACGTAGGTGACCATCGACTCGGGCCAGTGCACCATCGGGGTGTCCACGAAGGTCAGCGAGCGCCGACCCAGCGACAGGGTCTCGCCGCTCTGGATGACCTTGAAGCGCCAGTCGCGGGTGTCGAAGTACTCGCCAAGGGCGGCGCGGCACTTGGCATTGCAGACCACCTCGGCCTGGGGCAGGGCCTTCATGACCGCCGGCAGGGCGCTGGAGTGGTCCGGCTCGGCGTGGTTGCAGACGACGTAGGCCACGGTCGCCGGGTCGACCTGCGCCGCGAGGTTGCGCAGGAGCTGCTCGGCGAAGGGCGCCTTGACCGTATCGATCAGGGCGGTGCGCTCGTCCTGCACGAGGTAGGCGTTGTAGGTCGCGCCGCGGTCGGTGTTGTAGCCATGGAAGTCGCGCACATTCCAGTCAACGAAACCGACCCAGGTGATGCCGGGCCGCAGGGTGATCGCGTCACTCATCGTCTGTCCTTTCGGGAGAGGTCCGACCCGCCGTTGCGGGTCCATCATGGTATCATACAGCCTCCGGCGCCGTCTGACGCGTCGCTCGCGCGCGCCGGGCGCCAGGAAATCGCGCCGCGACGCTGTCTGGCTGAGCCGCGGCGCACGGCCGACAGCATGCTCTCGGTAGGTCCACGGCACTGCCCGTGAACCTGGTTCACCGGCGGCGCGGTGAACCTGCCTGCTCGCGGCGGTCTGGCTGTCGCCACGGGCCGACAGCACTGGCAGACACGCCTGGCGGCGGCGGAGTTGCGCGGCCTCAGGCGTTGCTGGTCGGGCGGAGGGCCTCGGCCAGGCTGGCGATGAAGGCGGCGCCGGCGGCGATGCGCTCGGCGCGGCCGCCGGGGCCGGCCAGGCACTTGACCAGGGCGCTGCCGACGACGACGCCGTCGGCATGGGCCGCGACCGTGCGGGCCATCTCAGGCGAGGCGATGCCGAAGCCGGCGACCACCGGGACCGGGCTGGCGGCGCGGGCGCGGGCGAGTTCCGCCGCGAGGTCGGCCGGGAGTGCCGCACGCGCCCCGGTGACGCCGGTGACCGTAATGCAGTAGACGAAGCCCTCGGCATCGCGGCAGATGCGCTCGAGGCGCTCGGGGGGCGTGGTCGGCGCCACCAGGCGGATGAGGGGCAGTCCGGCCTGGCGGCAGGACGGCCTGACCTCGTCGAGTTCTTCCAGGGGGACATCGACCAGGAGGAGCCCATCGACGCCGGCCGCGGCGGCCTCGGCGGCGAGGCGGTCCAGGCCGTGCCGGAAGATGACGTTGTAGTAGCTGAAGAGCACCAGGGGCACCTGGGTCTGCCGACGCAGGCGCCGGACGCATTCCAGGATGCCGTCGAGGGTGGTCCCGGCGGCGAGGGCGCGCTGGCTGGACTCCTGGATGGTCGGGCCGTCGGCCATCGGGTCCGAGAAGGGCACCCCCAGCTCGATGATGTCGGCCCCGGCGGCGGCCAGGGCCGGGACGATCTCGGCGGTGGCATCCAGGTCCGGATCGCCGGCGGTGAGGAAGGCGACGAGGGCCTTGCGGCGGTCGCGGCGGCAGGCCTTGAAGGCGGCGTCGATGCGGTTCATGCGGCACCCTGCTTCCCGGCCAGGGCGGCCCTGGCCTTGGTGACGTTGTCCATGTCCTTGTCGCCGCGACCGGAGAGGTTCACGACGAGGATCTGGTCCGGGCGCATGGTCGGAGCGCGCCGGATGGCCTCGGCGAGGGCGTGGGCGCTCTCGAGGGCCGGGATGATGCCTTCGGTGCGGCAGAGCAGGTCGAAGGCGGCGATGGCCTCGCGGTCGTCGATGGTGCAGTAGGTCGCCCGGCCGCAGTCGTGGAGGTAGGCGTGTTCCGGTCCGACGCCGGGGTAGTCCAGTCCGGCCGAGACCGAGTGGGTGTTCTGGATCTGTCCCTGGTCATCCTGCAGGAGGTAGGTCTTGTTGCCGTGCAGGATGCCGACGCTGCCGGCGCAGATGCTGGCGGCGTGCTTGCCGGTGGCCAGGCCGTAGCCGCCGGCTTCGACGCCGACCAGGCCGACGGCGGGGTCGTCGATGAAGCCGGCGAAGAGCCCCATGGCATTGCTGCCGCCGCCGACGCAGGCGATGACCGCGTCGGGGAGGCGCCCTTCCTTCTCGAGGATCTGCCGGCGGGCCTCCTCGCCGATGACCGCCTGGAAGAACCGCACCATGGCCGGGTACGGGTGCGGGCCGGCCACCGTGCCGATGACATAGAAGGTGTCGCGGACCGTCGCCACCCAGTTCCTGAGCGCCTCGTTCATGGCGTCCTTGAGGGTCGCCGTGCCGCTGCTCACCGGGGTGACCGTCGCGCCCAGGGCCTGCATGCGCTGGACATTGGGCGCCTGCCGCTCGATATCTTCGCAGCCCATGAAGACCTCGCAGCGCAGCCCGAGCAATGCGGCGACGGTGGCGGTGGCGACGCCGTGCATGCCGGCGCCGGTCTCGGCGATCAGGCGCGGCTTCTTCATGCGTTGGGCGAGGAGGCCCTGTCCGAGGGTGTTGTTGATCTTGTGAGCCCCGGTGTGGTTGAGGTCCTCGCGCTTGAGGTAGATACGGGCGCCGCCGCAGTGCTCGGTGAGCCGCCGCGCCAGGTAGAGCGGCGACTCGCGGCCGACGTAGTCGCGCAGGAGGCCGTGGAATTCCGCCAGGAAGGCGGGGTCGGTGCGGCTGGCCTCGAAGACCGCGGTGAGTTCCTGGAGTGCCGGCATGAGCGTCTCGGCGACGTACTGGCCGCCGTAGATGCCGTAGTGACCTGTGGGTGTCATGGGTCGATGCTCCCTCGTGAAGCGCTGTCGCTGGCGGTCCCGGCGGCGGCCGCCGCGGCGCGGGCGATGGCAATGAAGTCGCGCAGTCGTGTGGGGTCTTTACAGCCCGGGCTGGACTCGATACCGCTGCTGACGTCGACGCCGTGCGGTCGCACCGCGGCGATGGCGTCGGCCACATTCTCAGGCCGCAGCCCGCCGGCGAGCACGACGGCCCGTCGGCGTGCCAGGGCCTCGGCGAGGCCCCAGTCGCAGAGTGTGCCGGTGCCGCCGCGGCGGCCGGGGGCGGCGGCGTCGGCGACGATCATGGCCGCCGGGCTGCCGGCGGCGGCGTCAACATCGGCGGGGGTGCGCAGGGCGACGGCCTGCCAGGCCGTCGTCGCGGTGAACGCCCGCAGGGCCTCGGCGGTCTCGTCGCCGTGGAATTGCACCGCGTCGAGGCCGCCGGCCTCGACCGCCGCCGCCAGGAGGTCGCGGTCGGCATTGACGACGACGCCAATCCGGCGGATGCCGGGCGGGACCGCCGCGGTGAGGGCCCGGAGCTGCGCCAGCGAGACACAGCGCGGCGACTCCGGCGCCAGGACGAAGCCGAGGCAGTCGGCGCCGGCCGCGATGGCCGCCTCGACGTCGCTCGGACGGGTCAGGCCGCAGATCTTGACGAGGAGCGTCATGGCCGGCGCGCTCCCATACCGGCCGCGGCGGCGTCGTCGAGGAGCGCCCGGAGGGCCTCCCCCGGGTGCGCCGCGCGCATCAGCGCCTCGCCGATGAGGAAGGCATCGGCGCCGGCCGACTGCAGGCGCGCCAGGTCGGCGCCGCAGCGGATGCCGCTCTCCGCCACGCGCAGGATCCCGGTGGGTATGCGCCCGAGGAGGCCGAGGGCGGCATCGAGGTCGGTGACGAAGGTACGCAGGTCGCGGCTGTTGACGCCGACGATCTCGGCACCGGCGGCCAGGACGGTCTCGAGTTCGGCCGCGTCGTGGACCTCGCTCAGGACATCCAGGCCCATGGCGCGGGCGGCACGGTGCAGCCGGCGGAACTCGGACGGCGTCAGGGCCGCCGCGATCAGCAGCACCGCCGAGGCGCCCCAGTCGACGGCTTCGACGAGCTGGACCTCGTGGACCACGAAGTCCTTCCGGAGGATCGGCAGACCCACCGCGGCGGCCGCCTCGCGGAGGTAGGATGGGCTGCCCTGGAAGTGCGGCTCGTCGGTGAGCACCGAGAGCGCCGCGGCGCCGCCGTCGGCCAGTGCCGCGGCCAGCTCCGCGGGGCGGAAGTCAGCGCGGATGAGCCCTCGCGAGGGCGACGCCTTCTTCAGCTCGGCAATGACGCGCGGGCGGCCATCCGGGCGGGCCCGCAGGGCGTCGGCGAACGACGCGCGCACCACGGGCTGCGCCGGGGCGACGCCCGCCGGGAGGCCATGCGGGAAGCGCTGTGCCAGGTCCGCGCGGGTGCGTGCTACGATGTCGTCGAGGCGGCTCATGCGCGACAGCTCTCCTGGACGAGGATCTCGAGCTTGCCCAGGGCGGCGCCGGAGTCGATGCTGGCGCGGGCCTTCTGCAGGCCCTCGTCGAGGGTGTCGGCGCCCTCGCCGGCGACGATGGCGGCGGCGGCGTTGAGCAGCACGGCGGCGCGGGCGCCGCCCAGGATCTCGCCGCTGAGGACGCCGCGGAGGATCCCGGCGTTCTCTTCGGGGGTGCCGCCGGCCAGGTCCGCGATCGGGAAGGACTCGCCGAGGACGATATCGGCGTCGATCTCGTAGGTGCGCACGTGGCCATCGCGCAGCTCGCTGATGCGCGTGCGCCCGCAGGGGCTGATCTCGTCCAGGCCGGGCTCGCCGTACACCACCAGGGCGCGACGGCTGTTCAGGCGGCGCAGGACCTCGGCGAAGACCTCGGTCAGGCCCGCGGCGTAGACCCCGAGGACCTGGCCCGTGGCCGCGGCCGGGTTGGTCAGCGGCCCGAGCATGTTGAAGACGGTGCGGATGCCGAGCTGGCGGCGTACCGGCATGACGTGCTTCATGGCCGGATGCATCGCCGGCGCGAAGAGGAAGCCGATGCCGTGCTCCTGGAGGCACTGCTCCATGGCGGGCGCCGGGCACTCGAGGTTGAGCCCCAGGGCCGCCAGGACGTCGGCCGAGCCGCACTTGCTGGTCACGGCGCGGTTGCCATGCTTGGCGACGCAGATGCCGGCGCCGGCGGCGACGAAGGCGGCCGCGGTGGAGATGTTGAAGGTCCCGGCGCCGTCGCCGCCGGTGCCGCAGGTATCCACGACGCGTTGCGAGCCGGCGTCGATGAGGGTGGCGTGCCGTCGCATCACGGCCGCGGCGCTCTGCACCTCGGCGACGGTCTCGCCCTTCATGCGCAGGGTAGCGAGGAAGGCCGCGATCTGCGCCTCGGTGGCGTGGCCGGTCATGATGTGGTTCATGACCACGGTGACCTCGCGCTCGCTGAGGTCGCGGCCGGCGATGAGCTGGTTCAGGACAGCGGTGAACATGGCTTACCTCGTCAGGCTGGCCGGCGCGGTGCCGGGCGGGTTTGACGGCTGTGCGGTCATGGCCACGAAGTTGGCCAGGAGCCTCTTGCCGGCCGGGGTCAGGACCGACTCCGGGTGGAACTGGATGCCCTCGGTGGGGTGGGCGCGGTGGCGCAGGCCCATGATCTCGCCATCGGGCGCCTCGGCGGTGATCTGCAGGCAGGCCGGCAGCGAGGCGCGCTCGACCGCCAGGGAGTGGTAACGCGTCGCCTTCATCGGCGAGCGGATGCCGGCGAAGACCCCGTTGCCGTCGTGGGTGATGGCCGAGACCTTGCCGTGCATCACCGCCTGAGCCCGCACGACACGACCCCCAAAGGCCGCGCCGATGGCCTGGTGACCGAGGCAGACGCCGAGGATCGGCACCCGGCCGCTGGCCGCACGGATCAGCGGCACGATGATCCCGGCGTCCTCGGGACGGCCCGGCCCCGGCGAGAGAATCAGGCCGTCCGGTGCCATCGCCAGGACCTCGTCGACCGTCACCGCGTCGTTGCGGTGGACGACCGTCTGGCAGCTCATCTCGCTGAGGTACTGCACGAGGTTGTAGGTGAACGAGTCGTAGTTGTCGATCATGACAATCATCGGGTCTCTCCCGGGTCTATAGCTGCAGACCGTTGGCCGCCAGGTCGAGGGCACGCATCATGCCGCGGGCCTTGTGACAGGTCTCCTGGTACTCCATCTCGGGCGTCGAGTCGTAGACAATCCCGGCGCCGACCTGCAGGCCGACGCGATGACCGCTGATCTCCAGGGTGCGGATGGTGATCGCCATGTCCATGTTGCCATCGTAGCCGATGTAGCCGGCCGCGCCGCCATAGGCGCCGCGCGGGTGCGGCTCGAGGTCGTGGATGATCTCCATGGCGCGGATCTTCGGGGCGCCGCTGAGCGTCCCCGCCGGGAAGGTGGCGCGCAGCAGGTCGAAGGCGTCGTAGCCGGCGGCCAGGGTCGCCTGTACGGTCGAGACCAGGTGCATGACGTGACTGTAGCGCTCGACGGTCATGAAGTCCTTGACCTGGACACTCGCCGGCGCGGCCACCCGACCGAGGTCGTTGCGCCCCAGGTCGACCAGCATGAGGTGCTCGGCGCGCTCCTTCTCGTCGCTCAGCAGTTCGTCGGCGAGGCGGCGGTCGTCCTGCTCGTTGGTGCCCCGCGGGCGGGTCCCGGCAATCGGCCGCAGCTCGGCGCGGTCGCCGGTCAGACGCACCATCACCTCCGGACTCGAACCCACCAGAATCTGCTCGCCGACCTTAATAAAGAAGGTATACGGCGAGGGGTTGATCAGGCGCAGGGCACGGTACACGGTCATCGGGTCGGCCGGCAACTCGCCGGCGAAGCGCTGCGAGAGGACAACCTGGATGACGTCGCCGGCGGCGATGTGCTCGCGGGCGCGCTGGACCATCTCGCGGAAGCGCTCCGGGGGCAGCACCGGCGACAGCTCGGCGGCGGCGCCGCTCAGACGCGGGCGGAGGTCGACCGGGGTCTGCAGACGTTGCTCGATCGCCGTGATCCGCCGCAGGGCGTCCTGGTAGGCCGCCCGCGGACTCTCGAAGCGGTCCGGACGGGCCCCCGCCACGATCTTCATGGTGTGACGGACGTTGTCGAAGACGATCATGGTGTCGGTGAGCATGAAGCAGGCGCTCGGCGTCGACAGGGGCTCCTTCGGCGCCGGCAGACGCTCGAACTCGCGGGCCGTCTCGTAGGCCATGAAGCCGACCGCACCGCCGATGAAGCGCGGCAGCTCCGGCAGGACCACGGGGACCGTCTCGGCCATCACCGAGCGCAGGGCGGTCAGGCCGGACGCACGGCCGCCGACCGCACGGCGCTCGCCGTCGGCATTCTCGAGGAAGGCCTCGCCATCGTCCACCGTGAACAGGGCCTGCGGCTGCAGCCCGATGAAGGAGTACCGACCCCAGCGGCTGCCGCCCTCGACGCTCTCCAGGAGGAACATGCGCGGGTCGCGCACAAACCGCGCCGCCACCGAGACCGGCGTCTCGACGTCGGCCAGATGCTCGCGATACACCGGTATCAGGTTGCCCTGACCGCAGAGATGCTCGAACTGCTCGAAACTCGGTGTGATCATGATCGGTTCCTGCTATCCTTCCGCCTGGGACTCGCCCGGGACACCCTGGCCAGGCCCACCCAAACAGAACGGCCCGGGCCGCGCTCCTCAGCCGGAGCCGCCGCCCGGGCCTCGACAAGGCCCCCGCAGGCTACGGCTCGGCGCCGCTCCGCCACCACCCCCAGACCCTGTCCAGTGCCGTGTTCACGAGCGCCGTCTCCATGCCTGAAACGCGTTCCGGTGTTTCGCTACAAGAGAACATAGCGCCCGGCGCCGCCCTGTCCAGCGCCCCGGAGGGGAAAAAACGGCAGGCCCGGCGCGGGCGTGCCTGAACCATGGGGCCAGGCTTGAGCCCACAATGCCGTGACGGTGTCCGACGGGCGCGGCGTCGGGGCTGCTCCTGGAATGGTCCGGGCGGCTGATCCGGGAGTACGGTTCCGCCGCGGGATGATGGGTGCGCCTCGTGACCTCGGTCCTCGTGACTCCCGTCCCTATGCCGAGCGTTCGCCGCCCGGCCTGGCCGGTTCGGGTGCGGCGCCGTGGATGGGCAGGGCGATGCGGAAGGTACTGCCCTGTCCGGGGGCGCTGTCGACGGTGATCTCGCCGCCGTGGATCTCGGCGACGCGCCGCGAGATGGCCAGGCCGAGGCCGCTGCCCTCACCGCGGCTGTCGGCGGCGGCCTGGCCGCGCACGAAGCGGTCGAAGAGCCGCGATTGCTCCAGGGGCGAGATGCCGGGGCCGTTGTCGGTGACCGCGACGACGGCCCGTCCGTCGGTGGCGTCGACCGCGACCGTGACCCGGCCGCCGGACGGGGTGTAGCGCAGGGCGTTGTCGACCAGGTTCGTCAGGGCCGAGAGCAGGGGCTGCTCGAGGCCGAGGACGGGGGCGGCTCCGGCGCTCTGGAGGGGCCGCAGCTCGACCTGGCGGGACTCGGCGAGGGGCTGCAGGTCGTGGACCACCTGTCCGGCGAGGTCGGCGAGGTCGAGCGCGGCGCGGGTTTCGGCGGGCGCATCGGCCTCGAGCTGGGCGAGCTGCAGGGTCTCGTTCACGAGGCGGTGCATGCGGTCGACCTGCCGAGCGCCGATCTCGAGGAACTCACGCGAGGCGGGGGGCAGGTTCTCCGGCCAGGCCAGGAGGGTCTCGAGGGTCGACGACAGAATGGCCAGGGGTGTGCGCAGCTCGTGCGAGGCATTGGCGGCCAGCTCGCGGCCCATGCTCTCGGCGCGGCGGGCCTCGGTGCGATCGCAGAGGACCAGGACCGTGCCGCCGGCCTGGTCGGGCAGGGGGCTGATGCTGACATTGATAACGCGTTCGCCGCGGCGGAGGTCGCCCCACTCCACAGCGGCCGACTCGCGGCTGCGGTTGGCCTCTGCCAGCGCCGCGGCCAGGGGCGCGGGCGGTGCGAGGGCGGCACCCGGCTGGAGGTCGGGCTGGCCGAGCATGGCGGCGGCGGCCTGGTTGGCGTAGAGCACCGTGCCATCCGCGGCCAGGGCGACGACGCCGTCGGACATGCCGGCGACGATGGCCTGGGCCTGGTTGCGTTCGGCGCGCAGCTCGCCGAGGGTCTGCCGGAGGCTGCGCTGCATACTGCCGACGGCGCCGGCCAGGCGGCCGACCTCGTCGCTGCCGGCGGGCGGTGTCCGGCAGTCGAAGTCGCCGGCGGCGATGCGTTCGGCGACGCGGGTCATATCCTCCAGGGGCCGGGCGATACGTCGGGACAGCCAGAGGCTCATGACGCCGACCAGCGCCAGGGCGCCGACCGTGGCCAGGGCCAGCCGGCGGCTCACCAGGGCCATCTGGCGGCGCACCGGCTCGATGGGCAGGGCCAGGCGGATGGTGGCATCGCCGCGGCGGCCGAGCTGCAGGGGCAGGCGCAGGGTGACGGTGTTCTCCAGGGGCACGCGGTCGGCCTCGCCGTCGCGGCGCAGGCTGAGGATGGCCTCCTGGCACTCGGGCCGGGCGCGCTGGAGGCATCGTGCGCTCATGCTGTCGGCGAGGAGGCGGCCCTGGCGGTCGATGATGGAGACGCGGCCCTGGTAAGGCCCGTTGAGGCGCTCGCAGGCGAGGTCCAGGCCGACGCGGTCGTCGGCCTCGGCGGCGGTGCGCAGGGTGAGCCGTTCGAGGTCGAGGGCCTGCGCGAAGGACTGGGTCGCGCGGGTGATGTAGTCGCGCTGGAGGCCCTGGTACAGCGGCACGGCCAGCACGGCCAGGGCGCAGAGCACGACCAGGGCACAGGCCGCCAGGAGGCGGTACCAGAGCGGCCGGCGGCGGCCGGCGGGTGGAGGGCATGTCGTCATGGGCTGTCGACCAGTCGGTAGCCGACGCCCCAGACCGTCACCAGGCACTGGCCGGCGGGTCCGAGCTTGCGGCGGAGGGTGCGGACGTGGGCGTCGATGGTGCGCTCCAGGATGGCGCCGCCGCTGCCGAGGGCCTGCTCGCAGAGCTGCCGGCGGGTGAAGACCCGTTCGGGGTGGGTCACGAAGAAGGCCAGGAGGTCGAATTCGGTGCGGGTCAGCTCGACCGGCTCGCCCGCGGCGCTGACCTCGCGGGTCTCCGGCGCCATCCGCAGGGGGCCGAACGCGAGCGGTGCAGCGGCGATGCCGGTCTCCGCCGGCGCGGCGTGGCGACGCAGGGCGGTGGCTACGCGGGCCAGGAGTTCGCGGGTGCGGAAGGGCTTGCTCACGACGTCGTCGGCGCCGCACTCCAGCGCCTGCACCACGGTCGGCTCGTCGCCGAGGGCGCTGACAACGATGACCGGCAGGGCGGCCGTGCGCGGCGCCGCCCGGAAGTCGCGCAGGAGGTCCATGCCGAAGCCGTCCGGCAGGCGCAGGTCGAGCAGGACCAGATCCGGGACGGCCGCGGCGACGAGCCGCAGCGCCTCAGTGGCGGTCGGCGCCAGCAGGACGCGGTGGCCGAGGCTCTGCAGGTTGAACTGGAGGACGCGGGCCATGTCGGCTTCGTCCTCGACGACCACGATGGTGGCAGGGGTCTCGGCCCGTTCCATGCCTGTCCTCACGATCTCAAGGGACTTCTCGCAGCCGCGGCGCCCCGGCGGGGGCTGCCTCAGGGTCGCATCAGCGCTCACCCTCGTATGAAACTCGCGCCGTTGTGCTGTCGATGCCGTTGCAGCTCGTGGACGCGTCCGCGTCTGTGGACACTCGCGCTCCACGCCGGCGGCGAGCGATGTCTCGCCTGGCCACATTCGGCGTACAGCGCCGGCGACTCCGCTGAAGGGTGGCCAGAGACGGACCGCACGGCAGCCCCGGGCTCACGCTGTTGCGGCGATGGCATCATGGGGTAGTGTAACCAGGCGAGGGGAGGTTGCCAAGGGTTCGGGGCGAGGAGGTGTGTCCGCGATCCGGGCATCGGGCCGGGCCGGGCCGGCCCACGGCGCCGCCCGAGGATCCCCGGGCGCCACCGGCGGCCGGGGGGCTGGCGTGGGGTGCCAGTCACTCGAGGGCCGGACGTCGTGTCATGGCGCGACGTAACAGACGAACTAGTGGAGAAGGCGTCTCATGGATATCGCGCGGCTATGCCGGGAGATGGAGAGCCTGGGTGCGTCGGATCTGTTCGTCACCGTCGGCAAGCCGGTCACCGCGCGGATCATGGGCGCGGTCCGGCTGTTGGAGGGCGAGGCGGTCGCCTCGGAGGACATCGCGCGGTTCCTGGACGAGACGCTGCCGCCGGGGGCGCGCGAACGCTATGAGCGCGACCGCGACCTGGACCTCGGCGTCGCGCTGGCCGACGCGGGTCGTTACCGCCTCAACCTCTACTATCAGCGCGGCCTGCCGGCCATGGCCATACGGCGGGTACCGACCGGCGACCTGGGCTTCGAGGAGCTGCGGCTGCCGGCGGTGGTGCGCAGCCTGGCCGAACGGCCGCGCGGGCTGGTCCTCATCACCGGCGCTACCGGCAGCGGCAAGTCGACCACCATGGCGGCGATGCTGAACCACATTAACAGCACCTTCGACCGGCATATCGTCACCATCGAGGACCCGATCGAGTTCACCCATCGCGACAAGCGCAGCGTGGTCTCCCAGCGCGAGATCGGCGGCGATACCCGCGACTTCGAGGTCGCCCTGCGGCATGTCGTGCGCCAGAATCCCGATGTCATCTTCCTCGGCGAGATGCGCGACCTGACCACCATCCGGACGGCCATCTCGGCGGCGATGACCGGCCACCTGGTGGTCAGCACCATGCACACCATCGACGTGGTGCAGACCCTGGAGCGGATCCTGAACTACTTCCCGACCGAGATGCGTGACCAGGTCGCGCAGGACCTCGCGCTGGCCCTGACCGGCGTCGTCTGCCAGCGCCTCCTCCCGCAGGCCGACGGCCGCGGCCGGGTGCCGGTGTTCGACATCCTGGTGGCCACGCCGCCGGTGTCCCGCGCCATCGCCCAGCGCGCCCTCGAGCAGATCCCGGAGATCATGAAGTCCAGCGAGGCCGACGGCATGGTGACCTTCACCCGGAGCCTCCTGGGCCGCTGCCAGGAGGGCCTGCTCAGCGTCGATACCGCCGCGGCGGGTGCGAGCAACCGCGACGAGTTCCTCCTGGCGGCGCAGGGCATGGAGACGGGCATCGAGAGCCTGCGGCGGCTGCAGGGCGAGGGCAGCGCCAACCTCAACATGAAGAAGCTCCTCCGCGATGCGGTGCGCTACCAGGCCAGCGATCTGCTCCTGACCGTCGGCAGCCCGCCGATGCTGCGCATCAACGGCGCCATGCGCGGCTTCGACATGCCCGAACTGACCGCCGCCGACACCCGCCGGCTGCTCTTCAGCGTCCTGAGCGCCCGGCAGCGCGCCGATTTCGAGGACCAGCGCGAGGTCGACTTCGCCCTCAGCATCCAGGAGCGCTTCGGTCTGGAGGACTCCGAGGAGAAGGACTGCCGCTTCCGCGTCAACGGCTACTACCAGAAGGGCTCCGTCGCGTCGGCCTTCCGGCTCATACCGCAGCACATCCCCTCGCCGGAGGAGCTCCGTGTGCCGGCGGTGGTGATGCGTCTGGCGCGCCGTCTGCAGGGCCTGGTTCTGGTCACGGGTCCGACCGGCCACGGCAAGTCGACGACGCTGGCCTGCCTGATCGACGAGATCAACCGCACGCGGAGCTGCCACGTGGTGACCATCGAGGACCCGATCGAGTTCGTGCACACCAGCCGCATGGCCGTGATCGACCAGCGCGAGGTCAACGCCGACACCCTGAGCTTCGCCAATGCCCTCAAGTACGTGCTGCGGCAGGCTCCCGACGTGATCCTCATCGGCGAGCTGCGCGACCCGGAGACGATCTCGGCGGCGCTGACCGCCGCCGAGACCGGCCACCTGGTGCTGGCGACCCTGCATACGAACGACTGCATGCAGACGGTCGATCGCATCATCGACGTCTTCCCCGCCGAACGCCAGAACCAGGTGCGCACGCAGCTCGCGGCCTGCCTGGAGGCCGTGGTCTCGCAGCGGCTCCTGCCGCGCCGCGACAGCAAGGGCCGCGTCGCCGCCTTCGAGGTCATGCTCGGCAGCACGGCCGTGCGCGCCCAGATCCGCGACCGGCGCACCCACCAGCTCCTCGGCGTCATCGAGACCGCCGCCAAGGATGGCATGGTCACCATGGAACGCGCCCTCAAGGACCTGCTCACGGCCGACCTCATCACCCGTGAGACCTACCAGGCGTCGGTGCGCAACCCCCTCGCGCCCGGGGCCGTCTGAGAGCCCCGACCGGAGTGGCGGGCCGGCCCCCGGGCCGGGCGCCCAGGGCTGATCGAAGATCGCCTCAGCGGCCAACTGGCCACCCTGAAGGGGTGCCAGATCGTAGCCGGGGGTCGCGCGAGAGCACGACCCCCGGAAACACGAACCCACGAACCACGCACCCTGAAGGGGTGCCAGAACCGGACTTTCAAACAGCCCTG
>JAAYZO010000210.1 GCA_012514865.1 Lentisphaerota bacterium
CAGGGTCATGACATCGTCGTCCAGCCCGGGCATCTCGCTCAAGCAGGAGGGCATCAGCTACATCGTCGGCGCGGAGCTGCCCTGCGTGATCGTCAACATCGTGCGCGGCGGCCCGGGCCTGGGCTCGATACAGCCCGCCCAGAGCGACTACTACCAGGCCACCCGCGGCGGCGGCCACGGCGACTACCGCATGCCGGTCTACGCGCCGTCCACCGTGCAGGAGGCCGTCACGCTGACCGCGAAGGCCTTCGACGTCGCGGACAGGTACAGAAATCCGGTCATGATCCTGGGCGACGGCGTCATCGGTCAGATGATGGAACCTGTGGTCATGCCAGAGTCCTTTGAAACCGAGAAAACCGAAAAGCCCTGGGCCGCCACCGGCTGGGACGGAAAGCGCCCCCGGGCCATCATCAATTCGCTCTACATAAAGCCGGACGTTCTTGAAAAGCACAACCTGCGGCTCGAGGAGAAGTACCGGAAGATGCGCGAGGAAGAAGTCCTCGTCGAAACGCAGTTCATGGACGACCCCGAGTACGCCGTCTGCGCCTACGGCACCACCGCCCGCATCGCGCTGACGGCGGTCAGGAAGGCCCGGGCGGAGGGCGTCAAGGTCGGCCTCGTGCGCCCCATCACGCTGTGGCCGTTCCCGGAGAAGGAGATCGGAGAAATCGCCGGGCGGGTCAAGGCCATCCTGACGGTTGAGATGTCCATGGGGCAGATGGTGGACGACGTGAAGATCGCCGCGAACGGGGCGTGCCCCGTCATCTTCTACGGGCGCACCGGCGGCATGATCCCCGGCGTCAACGAGATTTTGAGCCGGATTGAAGCTCTCAAGGAGGCGTAAGGCGTGGCGATTGTGTTTGAAAAGACGAAGATGCTCACCGACGCGCCGATGCACTACTGCCCCGGCTGCACCCATGGCATCATCCACAGGCTCGTGGCCGAGGCCATCGAGAGCCTGGGGCTTCAGAACCGCGCCGTCGGCGTCGCGCCGGTCGGGTGCGCCGTGTTCGCCTACGACTACTTCAACTGCGACATGTACGAGGCCGCCCACGGCCGCGCCCCGGCGGTGGCCACCGGCGCGAAGCGGGTCAACCCGGACAACATCGTCTTCACCTACCAGGGCGACGGCGACCTGGCCTCCATCGGCACGGCGGAGATCGTCCACGCCGCCGCGAGGGGCGAGAACATCACCGTCATCTTCGTCAATAACGCGATTTACGGCATGACCGGCGGGCAGATGGCCCCGACGACGCTCCTGGGCCAGAAGACCACCACCTCGCCGCTGGGTCGTGACGCGAAGGTCAGCGGAAACCCCATCCGCGTCAGCGAAATGCTGGCGACGCTCGACGGCCCTGCGCTGATCGAGCGGGTCAGCACCCACGACGTAAAGCACGTCATGGCCGCTGGCAGGGCCATCAAAAAGGCGTTCCAGTACCAGATGGAGGGCCGCGGCTTTACGATGATCGAGGTGCTCTCCACCTGCCCCACCAACTGGGGGCTCACGCCGGTGGAGGCGCTCAAGTGGCTGGAAGAGAAG
>JAAYZO010000211.1 GCA_012514865.1 Lentisphaerota bacterium
AAGTGGATTGTGAGCGAAGCATTCGCGCTTCGCGAATAATCCAGGTTAGGGTCAGTCCTTCCCGCCCATTCGGCGATCTTGGCGGCTTGGCAAGAGACGCTCTCCCTCCCGAAGCGGGAACGCCTGGAGGCGTCACGACGAACCGTTCGGCCGGCTCGACACCAGGCGTTTCAGTGCAGGACCTCGAAGGCGAGTTCGACGCGTCCGAAGGGAGCGCTGACCTGGAAGCCGGCGACGCGGTCGGCGATGGCGGCGCAGATCTCGCGGGCGATGGCGATGCCGGCGCGCAGGCCGTCCTCTTTGGTGCGGCACTCGGCCATGCGGGCCATGACGGCGTCGGGGACGGTCACCCCGGGGACCTCGTTGCGCATAAACTCGGCATTCTTATAGCTGACCAGGGGCCAGACGCCGGCCAGCACCGGCAGCCGCGAGCCCTCGCCCTCGACGCGGTCGAGGAAGCGCAGGAGGGCTTCCGGGTCGAAGATCGGCTGCGTGATGGCGAACTCGGCGCCGGCGCGGACCTTGGCGTGGTAGCGTGCCACCTCGGTGTCCATGGAGAGTGCCCCGGGGTTGGCGCCGACGCCGATGAAGAAGGCGGTCTGGGGCTGGATCGGTGTGCCGCCGATGTCCATGCCGTGGTTGAGGTTGGAGGCGGCCTGGGTCAGGCCGATGGCATCGACATCGAAGACGCCGGTGGCATTCGGGTACTCGCCGAGTTTCGGCGGGTCGCCGGTGATGATGAGAACGTTACGCAGGCCGGCCGCGAAGCCGCCGAGGAGGTCCGACTGCATGCCGATGAGGTTGCGGTCACGGCAGCAGTAATGCAGGACGGCCTCGATGCCGACCTGGCGCTGCAGTTCGACGGCGGCGATCATGGGCGAGACGCGGGCACTGGCGCGCGGTCCGTCGGGGATATTGACCGCGTCGATGCCGTGGTCGCGGCAGGCCTTGGCCTTGGCGAGGAAGCCGCTGAGGTCACTCGAGCGCGGCGGCAGGAGTTCGACGCTGGTGACGCGCTCGCCGGCGAGGAGCCGACGTGCCAGGCGGCTCTTCTCGGCGGCCGGGACCGGCTGCACACGGGCGTCCTCCTGGACGTAGGCCTTGACCTCGAGGTGGCGCTTGACGCCGCTCAGGCACTTCACCGTCGACGCCGCCTCGCGGATGTGCGCCGGGGTGGTGCCGCAGCATCCCCCCACGGCGCGCACGCCGATCTCGATAAAGCGCCGTGCGTAGGTGGCGAAGTACTCGGGGCTGGTCATGTAGATCATGCGGCCGTCGACCAGTCGGGGCGCCCCGGCGTTCGGCATCACGAAGAACGGCTTCGAGCACAGCGGCAGGCAGTCCTCGGCGATCTCGTAGAGCGGCCCGGGGCCGGTGCCGCAGTTCAGGCCGACGCCGTCGACATCGGGGCTGTTCTGCAGGAGCTGGACAAGGCTCACCGCCGAGACGCCGAGCGCCGACTCGCCGGCTTCGTTGACCGCGAACGACGCCAGCACCGGCAGGCCGGTCGCACGCGCCGCCGCCGCCGCCGCGAGCATCTCGTCGGGATGCGTGAAGGTCTCCAGGATCAGGACGTCGACGCCGCCCTCGGCCAGGGCTGCCACCTGCACCGCGTAGGCCTGGCGGATCTCCTCGGCCAGGCCGTCGTGCCAGACCTGACCGGACTGCAGGCAGGGCCCCAGCGAGCCGCCGACGTAGAGGTCCTCGCCGGCCGCCTCGCGGGCCAGGCGGGCGGCGGCGCGGTTGATCTCCCCGGCCTTGTCGGCAAGGCCATAGCCGCGCAGGCGCAGCGGGTTGGCCCCGAAGGTATTGGTCTCGATGAGGTCGGCGCCGGCCTCGGCGTACTCCTCGTGGATCTCCTGGACCAGCCGCGGCCGGGTCAGGTTCAGCTCGTCGAAGCAGGCATTGATGAAGACGCCGCGGCCGTAGAGCATGGTGCCCATGGCGCCGTCGAAGACCATCGGCGAACGAGCCAGTCGGGTCAGGAACGCGTCACGCATGTCGAACCGTCACTCTTCTTGTCAGGCCGGCCGTCGGCGGGCCTCAGTCCAAGGGGTCAAAGGTGTCTTTGCGGGCATAGCACATCGGGCAGACCCACTCCTCGGGGAGGTCCTCGAAGGGCACCCCGGGCGGGATGCCGTTCATGGGATCGCCCTTGGCCGGGTCGTAGGTGTAGGCGCAGTTGGCGCAGATGTAGCGTTGGCTGGGGGTCGTGTCCATGGGTCTCACACCGCGAAGTACTTGGCCTGGGGGTGATGCGCCACGATGGCCGAGGTGCTCTGTTCCGGGACCATCTGCATGGTCTCGGAGAGCGTGATGCCGATGGCCTCGGGGTGGAGCAGCTGGAAGACCTCGCGGTGGGCGCCGAGGTCCGGGCAGGACGGGTAGCCGAAGCCGTAGCGGGCGCCGCGGTAGCCCTGGGTGACGAAGCCGTCCATCGAGTCCGGCTCGTCGACCGCGATACCGAGTTCGCGGCGCATGACCGCATGCCAGTACTCGGTGAGGGCATCGGCCATTTCGACGCTGAAGCCATGCAGCATGAGGTAGTCGTGGTAGTGGTTCTCGGCGTAGAGCCTCTGGGTCTCGAGGCTGATCTTCGGGCCGATGGTGACGACCAGGAAGGCGACCACGTCACCGCCGGCGGCGGCCGGGCGGAAGAAGTCGGCGATGCAGAGGTGCGGCGGGGCGCTCTGGCGCGGGAAGCCGAAGCGCACGAGGGTGCCGTTGTCGTCGATGACGACCTCATCGCCCTCGCTCCAGCCGCGGAAGTACCCGTAGGCGACGCCGGCTTCGATGAGGCCGCCGCGGCACGACGCCTCGGCGAGACGCGCGAAGATCGGCTCGACCTCGCGCGTGATCAGGTCGTCGTACTCCGCCGCGCTGAGTTTGCCCCGGCGGTAGCCCCAGCGGCCCCGGAAGAGGGCCTGCTTGTTGACCAGGGGCAGGAACAGCGCCGGGTCGATGCCGGTGACATGACGGCAGCCCAGGAAGGGCGCCTCGGGAACCGCGTGGTCGTGGGTGACGGCGATGTCCTTCAGACCCGGCACCGCCCGCGGGCCCTCGCCGGCCGGCGTGTACTGGGTGCTGGCCAGGGTGCCGGCCTCGAAGTCCTTCATGGCCTTGAGGCCGGCGAAGGCGTCGGCGCAGTAGACCACCGGCGCCGGGTAGCGCGGCACGCAGGCCTCGGCGACGAACTTCGGGGTCAGGGCCGCGCCGCCGAGCAGCACCGGCTGACGCAGGCCGGCGGCGGCGAACTGCGGGAGGTTCTCCTGCATCACGATCGCGGATTTGACCAGCAGGCCGCTGAGGCCGATGAGGTCGACCTGCAGCTCGCGGGCCTTCTGGATGATGGTCTCGGCCGGCACCTTGATGCCCAGGTTGTGCACCCGGTAGCCGTTGTTCGAGAGGATGATGTCGACGAGGTTCTTGCCGATGTCGTGGACGTCGCCCTGGACGGTAGCCAGGAGGATCGACGGGCCGCCGCGGCCCTCGACGCGGTCCATGTGCGGCTCCAGGATGACGACGGAGGCCTTCATCACCTCGGCGCTCTTCAGCACGAAGGGCAGCAGAATCTCGCCGCGGCCTAAGAGTTCGCCGACGTGGCGCATGGCCGGCACCAGGATCTGGTTGATGATATCGGTGGCGCGGTAGCGCTGCAGGAGCGCCTCGAGGATGTCGACCAGGTCGCTGGCGTCGCCGTCGACGACATGCCTGAACAGCTCGGGCTCCAGGCGGCGCTCGGTCGCCTCCGAGATGTCGTCGGCGGCCGGGGCCTGGGTGCTGAAGTGCTCGATGAAGCGCATCACGGGGCGGTCCTGGCCCGCCTTAGAGCGGTCGTAGAGGAGGTCGAGGCAGACCTCGCGGTCGGCCTCGGAGATGCGGTTCAGGGGGAGGATCTTGGCGGCGTCGACGATGGCCGCGTCGAGGCCGGCCTCGACCGCCTCATGCAGGAAGACGCTGTTGAGGATGCGCCGGGCCGGTGCCGCCAGGCCGAAGGAGATGTTGCTGACGCCGAGGACGGTGTAGACCCCGGGCAGCTCGGCCTTGATCCGCCGGATGGCGTTGAGGGTCTGCACGGCCGCATCGCGGAGGGTCTCGTCGCCGGCGCCGACGGTGAAGGTCAGGCAGTCGAAGAGCAGGTCCTGCGGCCGCAGCCCGAACTCCCCGGTGGCGATGCGGTAGATGGCCTTGGCGGTCTCGACCTTGTCATCGGCGGTCATAGCCATGCCGCGTTCGTTGATGGTCAACGCCACGACGGCGGCGCCCCAGCGTTTCACGGCGCGGCAGATGCGCCGGAGGTTGGCGCCGCCGTCCTCGAGGTTGATCGAGTTGACCAGGCAGCGCCCGGGATAGAGGGGCAGGCAGGCCTCGATGCAGGCCGGCGTCGTCGAGTCGAGCATCAGGCCGGCGCGGAGGTTGCGTGCGAACAGCGGCACCAGGGCCGCCAGGTCGCGTCCTTCGTCGCGGCCGGCGTAGGCGGTGCAGAGGTCGAGGACGTGCGCACCGGACTGCTCCTGCGCGATCGCCAGGCGCAGGCAGCCCTCGTAGTCCTCGGCCAGGAGGAGCTCACGGAACGCCTTCGAGCCATTGGCGTTGCAGCGTTCGCCGATGAGCAGAGGCCGGATGGGCTGGGCGAGTTCGATCGACTGGAAGAGACTGGCAACCGAGGGAATCACTGGATCACCTCCCGGGCGCCCACGCGGACCCCACGCAGCTCCTGCACCAGGCGGGCCGTGTGCGCCGGCGTGGTACCGCAGCAGCCGCCGACGATGCTGACGCCGTAGTCCTCGACGAAACGCCGCAGGGTCCCGGCATAGACATCGGGCGAGAGGCGGTAGCAGGTATGCCCGTCGACGACCTCGGGGAGGCCCTGGTTCGGGACGCAGGAGATGCGCCGTGGCCAGTTCTGCGAGAGCCAGCGGATATGCGATTCCATGTCCGCGGGGCCGGTGGCGCAGTTCAGACCCAGACTGAAGATCGGGAAGGGCTCCAGCGTCGCCGCCGCCGCCGCGATGTCCGTGCCGACCAGCATCGAGCCGGTCGCTTCGACGGTCACCGAGACCATCACCGGCACGTCGACGCCGTGGGTCTCCAGGACATCGAAGGCGGCCCGCACCGCGGTCTTGACCTGAAGCATGTCCTGGCAGGTCTCGAGGATGAGGGCATCGACGCCGGCCGCCACCAGGGCCTCGACCTGGCCGGCGATGGCCTCGGCGAGTTCGGCGACGCCGATGTGGCCGAGCGACGGGAGTTTCGTGCCCGGGCCGACCGAGCCGGCGACATAGACGCCGGGCCGGCCCGCGGCCGCGGCACGGGCATTGGCCACCGCCGCGGCGTTGATCGCCGCGACCTGGTCCTGCAGCCCATACTCGGCCAGCACGATGCGGTTGGCCCCGAAGGTATTCGTCTCCAGCACCTGCGCCCCGGCGTCGACGAAGCCGCGATGCAGGGCCTGCACCACCTCCGGCGCCGAGACGTTGAGGAGTTCGTTGCAGCCCTCGCAGCCCCGCCAGGCCGCGGCCGGTATGGCCATCGTCTGCAGGTTCGTGCCGCAGGCACCATCCACAATAATCAGATCGAGATCGCGCAAGCCCACGCCGTTGTGCTCCGTTGCTCAGGTAGAATGCGGCCGGCCACACCCGCCCGCCGCAACCGTCGTTAATAGTAGGTAATGTAGCGCCCCCGGAGGCGCCGGCCACAGTACCCCCGGGGCTCCCCAGAGCTGTCTGGAAATCCGGTTCCGGCACCCCTTCAGGGTGACCAGGTGAGCGCTGACGCGATCGTCGATCAGCCCCGGGGGCGCCGTCACCGCAGCCGGGCCGTGTGGACCCGGCCGCCGGCCCATCGTCAGGCCATGGCCGCGCGCAGCATCCTCGCCGCGGCGACCATGGCGGTCAGTGCCGGGATCACCTCGCTCCACTGGCGGGTCTTGAGGCCGCAGTCGGGATTGACCCACAGGCGCTCCGGGGGGATACGCTCGGCGGCCTTCCGCAGCAGCGCGGCGATGTGCTCCACGCTGGGGATGTTCGGCGAGTGGATGTCGTACACGCCCGGGCCAATCTCGTTCGGGTAGCGGAAGTCGTCGAAGGCGTCGAGGAGCTCCATATCAGACCGCGAGGTCTCGATGGTGATGACATCCGCATCCATGTCGGCGATGGCGGCCATGATATCGTTGAAGTTGGAGTAGCACATGTGCGTATGGATCTGGGTCTCGTCGGCGACGCCGTTGGCAGTGAGGCGGAAGGCCCCCACGGCCCAGTCCAGGTACTCCTGCCACTGGGCTCGGCGCAGGGGCAGGCCTTCGCGCAGGGCGGCCTCGTCGATCTGGATCACGCGCACGCCGGCCCGCTCCAGATCGAGGACCTCCTCGCGCATGGCCAGGGCGAGCTGCCGGCAGGACACCGAGCGCGGCTGGTCATCGCGCACGAAGGACCAGTTCAGGAGGGTCACCGGGCCGGTCAGCATGCCCTTCATGGGCTTGTCGGTCAAGGACTGGGCGTAGGTGATCCAGTCCACGGTCATGGCCTTCGGGCGGCGGATGTCACCGAAGAGTATGGGCGGTTTGACGCAGCGCGAGCCATAGGACTGCACCCAGCCGAACTGGCTGAAGGCGTAGCCCTCGAGCTGCTCGCCGAAGTACTCGACCATGTCGTTGCGCTCCGCCTCGCCATGCACGAGCACGTCCAGGCCCAGGGCCTCCTGTTCGCGTACGCAGCGGGCGATCTCCTTCTCGATGGCCCGCCGGTAGTCAGCCTGGCCGATCTTCCCGGTCTTGAACTGGCTGCGGACCTGTCGGACCTCGGCGGTCTGCGGGAAGGACCCGATGGTGGTGGTCGGAAAGGCCGGCAGCTTCAGCCATGCGGCCTGCCTGGCGGCGCGCACCGCGTAGGGGCTCCGGCGACGGGACTGCTCCGCGGTGATGCCGGCGAGGGCCGCCTTCACGGCAGGGTTGCTGACGCGCGGCGAGTCGCGGCGGGCCGTGATGGCGGCGCGGTTGGCCTCCAGCTCGGACCGGACCGCCTCGCGGCCGCGGTTGAGCGCGGTGGCGAGCACGGCGACCTCGCCGAGCTTCTGCCTGGCAAACGCCAGCCAGGAGGCAATCTCGCGGTCGAGACGCTGCTCGCTGTCCAGGTCGACCGGCACGTGCAGCAGCGAGCACGATGGCGCGATCCACAGACGCTCCCCAAGACGGGCCGCCAGCGGCTCCAGCCAGTCGAGCACCGCCGTCAGGTCGGTCTTCCAGATGTTGCGGCCATTGACCACGCCCAGCGACAGGACCTTCGACGCGTCCAGCATGTTCAGGAGATCCAGCACGCCGTCGCGGTCGTTGACCGCGTCGACATGCAGACCCGCGACCGGCAGGCCGGCAGCCAGGGGGGCGTTCTCCTGCAACGGGCCGAAGTAGCTCGCCACCAGCAGCTTGACCCTGGCACTCCTGAGCCGGTCGTAGGCCGTGGTGAAGGCGCGTCGCCACTCGGTACCGAGCTCGGTGACGAGGATGGGCTCGTCGACCTGCACCCACGCCACACCCTCGGCCGCCAGGGCTTCCAGGAGATCCGCATAGACCGGCAGCAGGCGCTCCAGCAACGCCAGCTTGTCCGAGCCGTCCTTGGCCTTGCCGAGAGCCAGGTAGGTCACCGGACCGATGATCACCGGCTTGGCCCGAAGGCCCTGCGACCGGGCTTCGACGAGCTGCGAGAGCAGCCGCGTGGCATCGAGCGCGAAACGGGTCGAGGCGCTGAACTCGGGGACGATGTAGTGGTAGTTGGTATCGAACCACTTGGTCATCTCACCGGCCGCCACCCCGCCGCAGCACTCGGCGTGCTCTCCAGAGGCGGGTGCCGAACGGCCGCGCGCCACACGGAAGATGTTGTCCAGCGGGTCGCCGTGGAAGCCGTGGACGCGCTCGGGGAGGTTGCCGAGGGTCGCGCTCATGTCCAGCACCTGGTCGTACAGGGAGAAGTCGCCCACCGGCACCAGGTCGAGCCCGGCCTGGTCCTGCCAGTGTCGCCGGCGCAGGTCGGAAGCCACGCCGAGCAGGTCGTCGCGGCAGAGCTCGCCCTTCCAGTAGGCCTCGAGGGCGAACTTCAGCTCGCGTCGGGCGCCGATGCGCGGAAAGCCAAGATTGTGGGTCGTTGCCATGGGCCGTACCCTTTCTCTGTTGGAGTCACTGATCTTGACTATACCGCCCTTGCATGCATGAAGCAAAACGATATGTTCTCATGGTTGCATGAGTATAGCTCATACTTTGGCGAGGGGCTGCCATGGCCATCATCGAACGCATCCACCTGGAGATCCTCCGCGCCGTCGACCAGGAGGGCTCGCTCACGGCCGCCGCCGAGACGCTGCATCTGACGCAGTCGGCGCTCAGCCA
>JAAYZO010000212.1 GCA_012514865.1 Lentisphaerota bacterium
AGGCGACGCCGTGGTGGCGGCAGTAGTCCTCCACCACCTTCTCGCAGCGCGGCTTGGTATAGACGGGCACCCAGAGCATCTCCGGGATCTGCCGGATCGCCGGCAGATCCGGCGCCGGGGGTATCGGTTCCTGCATCGGCTCTATGGTCATAATGAAGGAGGCCATTCGGCCTCGGTCGCGCTGTTCTGTTCCGACGGCACCGCCGCCAACGGCCGCCGCCGCCACGGCATTCGGAAAGGTACGACTCCACCGCCGCAAGCACAAGCGCCCGGACCGGAAATGCCAGGGCTGATCGACGGTCGCGTCAGCGCTCGCCTGGCCACCCTCCTGTGGAAATCGACCGCGATTTCCATGGTGACATGATCGGGGCCGGCACGCGCCCCGCGGGCGCTGGAGGGGTGCCAGATCGTAGCCGGGGGTCATGCGCAGCACGACCCCCGGAAACGCGAACCCACGAACCACGCACCCTGGAGAGGGGTGCCAGAACCGGACTCTCGAACAGCCCTGACGAAACTGCAGCACGCGCGTGGGCTATCCACGACGCGATCGGCTCCGCAAGCAGCACGGGCTACGGCGTGGCGGGAGAGCCGCGGACGGAGCCATCGACGTCGATCCAGCGCCCGGCCAGGCCGCTGCGCACGTTCTGCACCTGCGCGACGTGGTCGCCCGGGTACCAGTACCTCGTGTCGAGGACACGCAGGAGCGCGCCCATGCCGTCAAGGCAGGCGCGGCCGTCGTTGCCGGCGATGACCATCGCCTCGCCGTCGAGCCTGATGGTGAAGCCCGGCTCGACGCTGCCGCCGCCATCGATGACCACGCGCGGGCCGGCCGTCGGCGCTCCGGCCTCGACGACCGGCAGCGTGACCGCCGCCGGCTTGTCCAGAGCGCGCGCGCCGTAGCACTCGACGAAGGTCACCAGGCGCTGCGCCGCCAGGCGCTCCTCATCGGACGCACCGGCCCGCAGCACGACCGTGCAGGCCGGCGAACCATCCGCGAACAGCGGGAAGGCCTGCAACGCCGCGCGCGTCGCGAGGAAGCGCCTCGATGCCGCGCTCACCGTCAGCGCCGTCAGCCCCTGGCCGTTGACCGCCACCGCCAGCGCCCCGTCGACGACGGCGCCGGACGACCTGGCGCCCTCGCCCTCCGCCGCCGCCACGCGGTAGCCATCCGGGATGCCGACGCGAATCACGCTCCCCGCCGGCACCGGCGCGCTGAAGGACAGCGCCAGCCGCCAGGTCGCGAGGTCGTCGGTCACCGTCGCGCTGGCCTCCCCGGCACGCAGACCGGGATGCACGGTCGCCCGGCAGCGCGCGATTGCGACCTTCCGCGGCGCCTGCCTGAGGCCATTGATGACAGTGACCCCCGGCGCGAAGCGGTTCGTCAGCGCCGCGCCGTCATCGCGGCTGAAGACATGGGTATCGCCGCCGAGCCAGGCGTTGTCGACCGTCACCCGCGGGCGCGCCTCCTGCAGGGTCTCGTTGCCGGTCACCAGGCGGGTAGCGGTGCCCGTGCCATAGCGCCGTACCCACGAGGCACCCGCGACCCTCGCCGCGGGGACAGGGCGGTAGCCGGCGTCGATGCAGGCGAGAAGCGGCGGCACCATCATCAGCGCGGTGGACACGCCGCGGGTGAAGGCCACCGTCGGAAGATAGGCCCACTTGAATGACTCGCTGATGACGTGGTCACCCATGCCGATGTAGGCGTCGGCGACCTCCTCGGCGGTCATGGTTTCGTAGCGCAGCAGCTCGTTCATCCCGTAGCCCTCCCACCAGCACACCGGCTTGGCGCCCATGATGTTGCGGACGACCTCGTTGTGGGCGCCCTCGCTATGCCAGGGGCTGGCCTCCTTCATCCCGGCGTCGGCAGTCTGCCCGACCGTGTACCAGGCAAAGCCGAGGTTCGGTACGACACTGAGCCGCCGGCCGCTCGAGTGCCGGAGGGTCTGCGTGTACTCGATCAGCGTGGCAATCGCCAGGCCCTCGCGGACGAACTCGCCGACCTCGTCATCCCAGGCGCGCTCCGGGAACCGCTGCGCCGCCGGCCCCGGATGGCGCGCCGCACCGCCGGCCGTGTCGTAGGCGAAGCCGGTGAGGTCAAGCTCCGCCGCGACCTCCTTCAGGTCGAGCCGAGCCTGCTCGCCGTAGGAGGTGTGCCACGGCAGAACGCGCAGGTCGTCGTCCCAGCCGGTGACGTAGCGCTCGTGGCGGTTGATCTGCCCGGGCGCGGCCGTGAGGGCATCGGCGTAGCGCTCCTTGGCGAGGGCTTCCTCGCACCAGATCATGGCGGGGACGTAGAACAGCATCTGCACGCCGCCGCGCTCGCCTGCCGCGAAGAGCTCGCGCCGGCGCTGGCGGAACGCATCGATGTCGTCAAGGCGAAGGTGATCCATGCTGCGCTTGGGGATGGGCGACGCGGGCTGGAAGTCCCACAGCTCACGGCGGCCGACGATGTCGCCGGTGCGCTTGAAGGGCGCGTAGCACCACTCCCAGCCGCCGTAGTTGCGCCGGCAGACCTCGTCCCAGTAGCCGCCGCGGTCTCCCCATGCAACGTACTGCGTCGGCAGGAGATTCGTCCGCGGATCGACGTCGCGGCGCACGGCATAGAACTCGGGGGCGAGGCCATGCCAGCGCTCCACAGCCTCAGCGTGGCCCCACATGCCGCTGATCGGCCAGGTCACAAAGGCGAGGCGGCGGCCGCCGCCGGGCTCCAGCACCACGCGGATGTGCAGCGCCATCTGCGCGGGCGGGCCAGGCTGGCCGGTATGCGAGAGGTACGACACACGCTCGCGCGGCTCCAGGGCCATGGCGAGGCCGCCATGGTCATCCCACATCGCGGCCAGCGGCAGGGACCCGCCGCGATGCGCGGTCTCGTAGGGCCCCTGAGCGAGGTCCCAGTCGAGGAAGCCAGGCCAGTAGCCGGGGGTGCCGGCCCGGGGATGACGCGCCGTCATCCTCAGTTCCAGCCAGCGCGTCTTGCCGCTCAGGTCGTGAGCCTCGATCGTCCAGGTGCTGAGTCCATCCGCCTCCTTACGCGCCACCGCCACGCGGAGGTTCCCTTCAGCGGCCCAGCCTTCTACCGCGGCCACCAGCGGCACCTCACCCAGTGCCGCCTTGCCGTCGAGAATCGCCAGATCGAGGCCCTCCGCCAGCGGCAGGGCCGCGCGCGCTGCGGCCATGGCCACGACCATGACCAGCACCGTCGCCAGGTACGGGCCGCGCGCACGACATGCCCTGAGAGACCCAGTCATCGCCATCAGCGGATCCCCCGCGGATCAGGAAGCAGACGCTCGACGTGGTACTTGCCGTCAGCCGTCACCACCTTCAGTATGAGGTTGAGTGTGGCATCGAGCCCCTGCGCCTGACCGGTCCACTCGGCGGCGCCGCCGAGGGCGCCGCTGTCGAAGACGACCGTCGGCCCGGGGATCGCCAGCACCTGGACCTGCCGGAGTGCCGCGCCGGCCGGGTCCGCCCGAACCGTCATGGCCGCATCGATGCGCGCCGGGCCGCAGTAGAGGTCGTCCAGCCACATCTCACCCAGCGCGAAGTACGAGCCGATCTTCAACGAGAGGTCGGTCATGCCGTCGGGGATGGTCATCGCCTTGTGCACGAGGAACCACCGCTCGGGGTCGGGGCCGCGCAGGTAGTCGCGCCGAATCCACGTCGGCGCCAGGAAGAACTGCTTCATCGACGACGCCTCGTAGCGCTGATCGAAGCGGCCGCGCGAGCCATCCGGCTGCAGCGGCGAGCCGGTGAGCCAGAGGAGGAGCTTGCCGCCGGTCAGGCGCACCCAGGCCTGCACCATGAGCGTCTCGCCGGGCGTCACCGCGACATGCTGGCCCCAGTAGCCCGACATCGCGCCGGTCAGCGTCCGCAGCCGCAGCGACCCGGCGCCGTCGTGACCGTCGTCCGACCAGCCGACCTCGAAGTTGGCGGTCTCGGCCGAGGAGAACTCCCAGGCAACCGGCTGGACGCCCTCATGCGCGGCAAGGTCGGCGTTCTTCAGGAGGTTGGCCGCTGGCTCGCTGGGCCTCACCCGCACCTCGATGAACGGCGCGGAAAGAGCCGACCATGCGGTGAACAGCATGGCCAGCACGGCGGCAGCGCACACCCCGTGCCTGAAGCATCGCATCGTCGACATCACTCCTCCAGCAACCGCCGGCTGAAGACAGCCCGCCGTCAGCGGTCGGGTGCAGCCAGGAGGTCGGCCGGGACCTGGCTGATGAACTCACGGCAGAGTCCGAGGACCTCGTCGGCCGTGCCGCACTTGAGGGCCTCCTCGACCAGGGTCTCGGCTTCGTGCATGCGCACGTGACGGATGAGCTGCTTGACCGCCGGAATCGACACCGGGCTCATGCTCAGCTCGTGGATGCCCAGGCCCAGCAGGAGCGGCACCAGGAGCGGCTCGGACGCCATCTCGCCGCAGACGCCGACCCACTTGCCATGAGCGTAGGCCGCCTGCGTGATGTGCTGCAGCATGCGGATGATCGAGGGATGGCTCGGCTGGTACAGGTACGAGATGTCGGGATTCGAGCGGTCCACCGCCAGCGAGTACTGCACCAGGTCGTTGGTACCGACACTGAAGAAGTCCACATGCGGCGCCAGGCGGTCCGCCACCAGCGCCGCCGACGGCACCTCGATCATCATGCCGACATCCAGGTCGGAGTTGTGCTGGATGCCCTCGGCCGCAAGCTCCTCCTTGACCTCGCTCAGGACGGCCAGGGCCTGCTGGAGCTCCTCCAGCGTCGAGATCATCGGGAACATGAGGCGCACCTTCCCGAAGGCACTGGCGCGCAGGATGGCCCGCAACTGCACCCGGAAGATGTCCAGGCGACGCAGGCAGAACCGTATCGCCCGCATGCCCAGGAAGGGATTCAGCTCCACCGGCATGCGCAGGTGGCTGAGGAACTTGTCGCCGCCGATGTCGAGGGTGCGGAAGATCACCGAGTTCGGGAAGATGTCCTCGGCGACCTTGCGGTAGGTCTCGAAGTGGTCCTTCTCGTCACAGAGGCCATCGCGCTTGATGAAAAGGAACTCGGTCCGGAACAGGCCGATGCCGACGCCGTGCCGCCGGCGCAGTCGTTCGACCTCTTCGGCCAGCTCGACGTTGGCCGCCAGGCGAACGTGGAAGCCGTCGAGGGTCTCCGCCGGCAGCTCCGACTCGGCTTCGACGCGCGCGAACCACTCCTGCTGCTCGCGGATGCGCCGCTCGTACTGCACGAGCTGCTCGGGACTGGGGTTGACGACGACATCGCCATGCGTGCCGTCGACCACCAGGAGGTCGCCCTCGTTGACCTCCGCCAGCGACTCGCTCAGGCCGACCACCGCCGGGATGCCCATGGCACGCGCCATGATGGCCGTGTGGCTGGTGCGGCTGCCGATCGCCGTCACGAAGGCGCGCACGTGCTCACGGTCGATGCCGGCCGTGTCCGAGGGCGATAGGTCGTCCGCCACCACAATGCCGGCCGACTGCAGATGCGAGAGGTCTACCGGCGCGTGACCCTGGAGATTGCGGATGACGCGGGCGGCGACGTCCTGGATGTCGGTAAGGCGGTCGCGGATGTAGCTGTCGTCGACCTTGCCGAGCATGGCGCAGTAGTTGCCGATGACGGCGTGGAAGACGTGCTCGGCATTGCGGCGCCGGTCGCGGATCTGGGCCTCGACCTGGCGCACCACGCCCGGGTCGTCGACCAGCATCAGGTGGCTGTCGAAGATGGCCGCGTTCTCCTGACCGACGGCCTCCTGCACCCGCGTCCGCAACACCGCAATCTGCTCACGGGACAGCCGAAGGGCTTCCTGGAAACGCGCGACCTCGGCCTCGATCTGGCCCTCGGGCAGGACCTGCTCCTGCACCTGCGGCGGACGCCGTCCGACCAGGATGGCCTTGCCGATCACCACACCAGCCGATACGCCGACGCCACGCAGGCATGTACCCGAACTCGGCATCCTCACTCCTCGCCAAAGCGCGAACGGAACAGCGCTTCCACCGCGTCCAGAGCCTGCTGGGCGTCCTCGCCACGCGCGGTCAGGTTCAGCCGCGTGCCCGTGCCCGCCCCCAGCATCAGCACGCCGATGATGCTCTTGCCATCGCTGACATGACCGTCACGGCCGATCGTGATCTCGGCCGCAAACCGGCTGGCCGTCTGCACCAGCAGCGTCGCCGGACGCGCGTGCAGGCCGAGAGAGTTCTCCACCACCACATCGAGGGAGAACTCGGCACTGGCCCGCTTGCTCTGCGCGCTCTTCTTCATCCGGCCTGGCTGCTGCCTCAGCGCCCGGTCAGGGCCTGCATGATCAGGAGGTCGAGCGCCTCGTAGTCGCGCTCCGCGATCAGCGACTGCACCGCCGCTTCGTCCAGAGCCCGCGAGATCTCCAGCAGACGAAGGAACATCGTCCGGCTGTTCGACAGATGACGCGTCGCCGCTCCGGCCTTCTGCGTCCGCATGGCCTTCACATCCAGACCGACCGACTCGCCCTTCCTGCCATAGCCATGACGGTCGAGGATGCGCACCTGATTGAAGGCCCGCCGCAGATCCACCGAGCCGAAGCTCTTGTCCTGATCGAATTTCGGGCCGTTCTGGTCATTCAGATGCACACTCCAGAGCTTGCCGAAGCTCAGGGCAAAGCCCATCTCATCGGACGGGTCCAGGCCCGCCAGAATGGCATGGGCGCTCTCGATATTCACGCCGATACGCTCCGGCGCGACGGTGCGCTGGGCCAGGGCGATCGCGTGACCCGTGGTCGGGATGTAGGTATGGTCCATCGGCTCGTTCGGCTTCGGCTCGATGGCCACGCGAATGCGCGGGTGATAGGTCAGCATCTCGTTGAGGGTCTCGACGATCTGGTCGACCGCCCAGGCGCTGTCCTTGGCCTCGCGGATGTAGGTGCCCTCGCGGGCCAGCCACAGGACAATCAGATCCGTGCCCAGGGCATCGGCGATGTCAATACAGCGCCGAAAGCGCTCGCGGGCGTACTGCCGGCAGGCCGGGTCGTTGCTGGTAAAGCCGCCGTCGATGGTGCGCGGGTCTTCCCACAGCCGCGGCGCCACGAACTCGGCCGCCAGGCCATGGCCGTCCAGGACCGCCTTGACCGCCTTCGCCTGCGACACGATCTGCGCCGGCGAGAGGTCGTTCATCTCGGGCACCGCGTCGTCGTCGTGGAACTGCACCCCGTCGAAGCCGAGCCCCTTGTACAGGCCCAGCTTGCGGCTGAACTCGACACGGTCACGCACGGCAGGCCCGAAGGGGTCCTGGCCCTCGTGGATGTTCCACGGCCCGAAGGTGAAGCGGAATACGCCGGGCATCGCTAGCCTCCTTCTCTGCTCGTGCTCTCGTCGCCCAATCCTGAAGCCTGTGACAGCTCGCGTCCACCCTAAGGGCGGTTGCTTAAGATAGCCGCCGGCGGCGCCCGCGCAACTGGCCCCGCGCTCACCGCACCGCGCCCGCTGCCGGTGCCGGAGGGGGCTGCGCCCACAGACGCGCCTGCGTCCACGAGCCGCAACGGCACCGGCATCCCCCACTCCGCCAACGCTCACACCGGCCGCCCCTGCCCCGTCGCCGCGCCCGCCCCTCAGCGCCCCACGGCCGACTGCGGCGCCGTCGCCTGGCGGTAGTAGGACACCAGATCCGTGAGATTCACCCGGACGTACGGCTCGTCGCAGGCCGGCGTCTTGGCGCCGGCATCGGCACACCAGAGGTCGAGGGTCTCGGGACGGAAGATGGCGTTGTGGAGGTTCGACTTCATCGCCACCGGGCGGCGGATGATCCCGATCAGCGTCGGCACGTCGATCCGCCCATGGGCCTCGACAAGGCGCTTCGAGAGCGCCTCGGCCCGCCCGCCGGCGCTGACCATGACCGTCTCGGCCGGCACCGTCGGCAGGCGCGGATGCGGCGCCCCGGCCTCGAGCAGCTCGACCTTCTCCGGCGTAGCGTAGACGCCCACCATGTCGCGGCCGCGGTCGCTGAAGACATAGTAGTACTCGCAGGTGCGCGGCGTCTCCTCCAGGAGGCGCACCGCTTCGCGGACCGTGCCGGCGCGCTCCATCAGGTCGCGCAGCAGGAAGTTCATCGGCATCCCATCCCACTGGCCCTCGCCACCGCCGCCCATCTCGCCGATGGCCAGGCCCTTCTCGTTCATGCACGTCACCGTGCCGATGAAGCCGGCGTACCCCAGCGACATCCAGGCGTGCCGTCCCTCGGGCATCCAGAGCTGCACGACGGCGTGCTTCTGCAGGTGGATGTCGCGCATGTAGTCGAGGACGCGCGCGTGCAGCAGCATGCCGTCGGCGGTGGCGCCGCCTCGCACGGCCACGCCGCTGCAGTGGAAGAGCTCCGGGAAGAAGTTCGCAGCCCGGCCGTCGCGCTGGCTCAGGCCCGCCGACCGGCTCATGGCGTCGCACTCCTCCAGAAAACGCGCCGGCGTGTGCGGCACGGTCCGCCGGGTGATCTCGTCCATGCGGTCGAAGAACCAGTCGCTGCGGGTGACCGTGTAGCCGGCGCCGACCAGGTAGAGAATACTCTCGGCGACGCCACGCACCCCGGCCCGGAGGAGCCGGCCGTGCGCCGCGCCCATCTCCGCAGGCGTGCCCGCGACCATCAGGATGCGCTTGCCCTCGTGCTCGCAGAGCAGGCCGTGCCCGGCGGTATCGCGGTCGAGGATGCGGATCTGCGCCGCGGGCTGCGCCCACGACAGCGCCGAGGCCGCCAGCACCCAGGCCAGCAGCGAACGCAAGAGACGATGAGTCATGACGGTCATCGGGCTCTCTCCATGAGGAAGTTCAGCATCGCCGCCATCATGCGCAGGAGATCCTGCTGCGGCACCGCACGGACCGCCTCCGCGCTCGGCTCGCGGAACATCTCGGCGCTGCTGATGGTGTCGACCGCCCACTGCCGCACCGCCAGCGAGCCGCGCACGCCCGCGACGTCGAAGCTGATCTCGCGCGGCGACAGGGTGTCGCGCTGCAGCCGCAGACGACCCTGGCCCTTCACCCTCGGATGAGTCAGGGTGAACTCCAGAAGCCGCTCGGGGGCGCCCTCCGGGGCGGCATCGACGACCTGGAGGTGCTGCGCGAAGACCTCAGGCGCCGAAGCCAGCGCCAGGGCCGCGCCGGCGACCACGCGCAGACGCAGGAGCTGCCCGGCATCGAGCAGCGGCCCCAGGCCGGCCGACGGGTCGTGGCCCTCAGAACCCAGAAACAGCGTGCCGTCACGCGCCACCAGCCACGGCATCACGCCGTTGCCCAGACGCAGCGTGCCGACCTCCGGCACCGGCTCGGCCGTCAGGCTGAAGCGGCTGCCGCTGCCGCGGGCGAAGGCAACGCGGTACGTCGTCGGCTCTTTGGCCTTGGCCGACTGGATCGTCGCCGTGCCGTCGAGGAGGTGACAGCGCCCCTCGCCCGGCGATCGTTCCAGCATCGCGACGGCCTGCTGCAGGACCTCGACCAGCGCCAGCAGCGGCGCCCGCTCGGCCGCCGCCGTCGCCGGCGGCGGTACGATCGACGCCGGCAGGTCGGCAGCGAAGAAGGCGACCGACCGCGACAGGATCTCCGGCAGCGCCGCCATGGCCGTGTAATGGCCCAGCCCCGGCAGCCAGACGACGTCGCCCGCCACGCCCGCCGCCTCGGCCAGGGCCCGCGTGCTCGCCGGAGGAATGACCTCGTCCTCCGCCGCGTTGATCATCAGCAGCCGCCCGCCCGACGCCAGACGCCGCAGCGCCCCGGCGTGGCCAAGAGGCTCGACTCGCGCCAGGGACGCCTCGACTGCCTGACGCTGCTCGCCCGTGAGGCGGCCCAGAGCCGCCTTCAGGCCGCGCGCCTCGCGGGCCGTGTCGAGGATCTTCTGAAGCTCGCCGCCACCCAGGATCATCGCGGCACGCTGTAGACGCGGCTCCACACCGCAGGCCGAGGCCGCCAGGATCGCCCCCAGGCTGATGCCGCTGACGCCCAGACGCCCGGCGTCGACCTCGGGACGCGTCGCCAGAACGTCGGCCGTGCGCCGTATGTCCAGGAGAGCCTGCTCCAGGCACTGCGTGAACAGCGACAGGTCGTTGAGAAGATGCTGACGACCGCCGGCACCGCCGCGCTCGCCGTAGTACGGCAACATGAACATCACCGCCGGAATGCCGTTCTCGGCCAGGACCGTGCACAGGGTCCGCTCCAGCTCATACGAACCGTTGAGGATGTGCAGCACGATCACCGCCGGCCGGCCCGGCTCACCCGGCTGGAGATTCGCCGGGACGTAGTACTCGGCCGGGATGGTGTTGTTGCTCTCCAGAGCCGTCTCCAGAGGCGACGGGTAGCTGAGGAGGTACCGCCGATGCCGCGGCTGCTCGGCGTCGAGCGCGATGGTGTAGGCGAAGCCGCGCCCGTCGTAGCTCGCCCCGGGAGCCACCGCGACGGTCTCCGCCGGCGCGGCGGCCAGCAAGGGCGCCATCAGGAATGCCAGCCAGGCCAGCGCGGCCGCCGTGCTGCGTGTCGTGCCCATAGTAGACCGGGTCCCCTCGAGGTTGCTGATGGAGGCGCCTGCCTGCCAACGCGGCCCGCCAACAACAGCGGGCCCGGCACCGGCGCCCCAACGCGCCTTACCCTAGGTGCCCCCGGGAAGCCTACAAGCGGCCGCCGGCAAGTCGCGCCGGCCGAGCACGACCGGCCCGCCCGAGTCGGTCCGCGGCGCCGTCCACGGCGCCCGCAGCAGAGAGCCCCACCCAGCTCGTGACGACCACTCACCCGCGCTCCGCCGCCTCAGCCCTTGATCACCGCCAGCGGCCGCAGGCGCGCCACGCGCCGGGCGATGCCGGCGCGGTGGCAGGCGTCGACCACCTCGGAGACATCCTTGTAGGCCTCCGGCATCTCCTCGGCGACGGTCTCGCGCGAGCGCGCCCGCAGAACGATGCCACGGCGCTCGAGTTCGCGGCCGACGTCACGCCCGCGCGCGGCCTTGATCGCCTGCGTGCGGCTCATGCAGCGCCCGGCACCATGGCAGGCGCTGCCGAAGGTCTCCTCCATGGCCTTGGCCGTCCCCGCCAGGACATACGAGCAGGTCCCCATGTCACCCGGAATGAGCACCGGCTGCCCGACATCGCGATAGGCGGCCGTGACCTCCGCCTGGCCCGGGCCGAAGGCGCGCGTGGCGCCCTTGCGGTGCACGCAGAGCCGGCGCTCGCGGCCCTCGATGCGGTGGGTCTCGAACTTGGCGATGTTGTGCGCGACCTCGTAGACAGTCCGCAGCGCCGCCGCCCGGCTGCCCCTGAAGACACCCTCGAAGGCCTCCCGCGCCAGATGCGCGATGACCTGGCGGTTGGCGAAGGCGTAGTTGACCGCCGCGTTCATGGCGCCGAGGTAACGCCGCGCCTCCGACGAGGCCAACGGCGCACAGGCGAGCTGGGCATCCGGCAGGGCGATGCCGTACTGCCGGGAGGCGCGCTGCATCACCCCGAGGTAGTCGTCGCAGACCTGATGCCCAAAGCCCCGCGAGCCGCAGTGGATCATCAGCGTCACCTGCTCCAGAGCCAGCCCGAAGGCCCGCGCCGCCGCCTCGTCGTAGATCGCGTCGACGGTGCCCACCTCGATGAAGTGGTTCCCGGCCCCGAGGGTGCCGACCTGATCAGCGCCGCGCCGCCAGGCCGTCTCCGAGATCGCCTCCGGGTCAGCGCCGGCCATGCAGCCGGACTCCTCGATGCACTCCAGGTCAGCGGCCTCGCCATGGCCGGCCTCCACTGCCCAGGCCGCGCCACGACAGACCACGTCGCGATACGCCGACGCGCTCAGATGCAGCCGACCGCCCGCACCCACACCGCTCGGAATCCCCCTGAACAGCGCCTCGACCAGCGCCTCGCAGCGCGGCAGCACCGCCTGGCGATCCAGGCCGCTGGCCAGGAGCCTGACGCCGCAGTTGATGTCGTAGCCCACCCCGCCCGGCGAGACGACGCCCTCTTCAGCATCGAAGGCGGCCACACCCCCGATCGGAAAGCCGTAGCCCCAGTGCATGTCCGGCATCGCCAGACTCGCCACCTGGATGCCCGGCAGTTCGGCGACGTGCATGGCCTGCTCCGGCGCACGGTCCGCGACCGCCCGCGACAGCATCCCCGGACCGAGCACCAGGCGCACCGGAACCCGCATCGCGCCCTGACGGGGGATCTCCCAGAGACACTCGCCAACCGACTGCAGATTGGATGCGTCCATCGCGCCCTGCCCTCACACGTCCACAATCGCCTGGCCGACCCAGCGGCCGCCCACCGGACCGAACTCCAGACCGCACAGGGTCACTGCCTTGACCTCGGTGCGCAGGTCGTGCCGAGACGGATCGTAGGCCTCACCGCCAAGACGCGCCGTGAGCCGGCCGGGCGACAGCGACAGGATCTCGAAACGGCTGTATAGCCTGTGCTCAGTCTGATGCCGGAGATTCAGCGCCGACAGCCAGGCCGCCAGCAACGGCGCACCGGGCTCGGCGCAGACCTCGATCAGCTCTTCCAGACGCACCTGCACCGTCGCCGGATCCACCAGCAGCGAGAAGAACCCCCAGGCCGCCCGTGACAGCACCGCCGCGGCGTCCGGGCCCCAGACCCGGATCCCGGTGTCAGCCGTGTGCTCGACGTACTCGAGCCACTCCGGCAACGCCTCCGGATGATGGTCACTGATGGCCATGGCCCTACTGTAACCCCGCTCGAGCTGGTCCGCGGCGCCGCCCGTGGACCCAGCCCGGCGCTGACGCCGGCGGGCGCCCGCAAGTAGGTCGCGCGAGCCGAGCGCGACCCCCGGGCGCCGGCCTGCGGCGG
>JAAYZO010000213.1 GCA_012514865.1 Lentisphaerota bacterium
CTGAAGGGGTGCCAGAACCGGACTTTCAAACAGCCCTGGGGGAGGGAACCCAGCCATGGCATCGTGGTCGGAACCGGGGTATGGTGGCGGAGTCCGGCAGACGCGGCGGCAGGGATCGCCGCGGTGTCAGGACGGGCCGCGGCGGCAAGACAGACAGAGGGAACGCTATGGCTCGATTTCTGCTGCTGATGGCGCTTCTGGCGGGGGCGTGCCTGCGGGCGCAGGATCCCTTCACGGTCGAGACGGCCTTGCAGCGGGGACCGCCGGCCGTCCTGGCGGTGACCTTCCGAGTCCCCGCCGAGCACTACCTCTACGCCCATATGATCGCGGTCGAACCGGTGCAGCCCCCCGGGGTGACCCTGGCGGCGCTGACCACCCCGACGCCGAAGGTGCGTTACGATGCCACCTTCGAGAAGGACCTCTCGACCTACGACAACGACGTCACCTTCACCTACCGTGTCGACGGCCTGGCCGCCGGAGACCTCACGGTGGCCGTGTCCTACCAGGGCTGCACCGAGTCGATGTGTTTCCTGCCGCAGCGCCTGGAGCTGGTTGCCGGTGCCGGCGCCGCGCCTTCGGCCGCGGCGGCGCCGGGCGACGCTGATGCATCGGCCTCAGCGGGCTCCTGGCGGGACCTGGCCGAGCGCTTTGAGGTCGTCGCCACCGGCAGCGGCTACATGGACAGCGACACCTTCATCGCCTTCCTGCGCTCCGGTGACTCCGGCGGCGCCGCCGCCGAGGAGAACCTCCTGTCGGCGGTCTTCCGGCGCTACGGCCTGCTGGTGGCCCTCCTCCTGGTCCTGCCCCTCGGCCTCCTGCTGAACCTGACTCCGTGCGTCCTGCCGATGATACCGGTCAACCTCGCCATCATCGGTGCCGGCCAGGGCCAGGGCTCGCGGTCGACCGGCCTGGTGCGCGGCGCGGTCTACGGCGCCGGCATGGCCCTGGTCTACGGCCTCCTCGGTGTCGTGGTGGTGCTGACCGGCTCGCGTTTCGGCGCTCTGAATGCCAGCCCGTGGTTCAACGCGGCGATCGCGGTGGTCTTCGTGATCCTCGGCCTGGCCATGTTCGACGTCCTGGTCCTCGACCTGAGCCGCTTCCAGCGTGCCGGCGCGACGGCCGATGGCTCCCGCCGCTCGCCGCTGCTGGCGGCCTTCGTCCTCGGCGGCACGGCGGCCCTCCTGGCCGGTGCCTGTGTGGCGCCGGTGCTGATCTGGGTCCTGCTGCTGGCCACCGATCTCTATGCCAAGGGCAACCCGGCCGGGCTGCTCCTGCCCCTGGCGCTCGGCGTCGGCATGGCCCTGCCCTGGCCCGTGGTCGGCGCCGGCCTGAGTGTCCTGCCGCGCCCTGGCGCCTGGATGAACCGCATCAAGGCCGTGTTCGGGGTGCTCATCCTGCTCTTCGCGGTCTACTACGCCAGCCTCAGCGTACGCATCATCATGGCCCGCCAGGGCGGCACCCCGGATAGCGCTGCCGTCGACGGCTGGAACCCCAGCCTCGCCGCCGGCCTCCAGGAAGCCCACGGCAGCGGCCGTGAGGTCGTCCTCGACTTCTGGGCCTTGACCTGCAAGAGCTGCATGAAGATGAAACGCACCACCTTCAAGGACCCGGCCGTCGTCGCCGCCCTGGAGCCGTATGTCCGTATCGCGGTCCAGACCGACGACATGAAGGACCCCGTGGTGCGAGGCTCCCTCGACTACTACAAGGTCATGGGCCTGCCGACCTACGTCGTCCTGCGGCCGCGCGCCGAGTAGGAGAACGGCACCGCCGGCGGGCCCTACAGCCAACTCCCCGGCGCCCGGAGGCGCCGGATATGGCATGGCGAAACGTCGCTCGCGGAGCCTCCCTGCGGCCCGCCGTACCGACGCCCTGAAAGGGCATCATTCATCAGCCCAGGGCAACGCCCTGGGATGAGCGGAAGCTACGCGATGCAGGCTGAAAGTCTGCGACAAGACGACGCACACAACGACGCGACGTTTCATACGAGCCCCCCGCCGAGGGCGCCGTCGTGAAGCAGTTCGACCTCGAAGACGAACGCGATGTCACCATCCGGCGGCCGCGACCGCCGCCGGAGCCCTGAGTACGATCGTGGGCCGGACGCACGTCGCACCGGCCAAGGATGGAGGATCCCAGCCATGCCGCGCTCCTGCCCAGCCCCGAAGGTCACGGTTCCGATGGCCGCCCCGGAACGCAGTGTCCGCACCGGCAACCGCGTCGAGGACCTCCGCGCCGCCTTTATCGACAACCTCTTCTATGCCGTCGGACGACTGCCGCAGGTGGCCACCTGCAACGACCTCTACACCGCCCTGGCGCTGACCGTGCGCGACCGCCTCCTGCAGCGCGAGGTGCGCACCCTGGCCAACTACACCGAAAAGGACGTCCGCCTGGTCTCCTACCTCTCGGCCGAGTACCTCCCCGGGCCGCATCTGGGCAACGCCCTGCTGAATCTCGGCCTGACGGCCCCGGTGCGTGAGGCCCTGGCGGGGATCGGCCTCGACCTCGACGAACTCCTGCGGCAGGAGGAGGAGCCCGGCCTGGGCAACGGCGGCCTCGGCCGCCTGGCGTCGTGCTACCTCGACTCGCTGGCAACCCTGGAGGTACCCGCCACCGGCTACGGCATCCGCTACGAGTTCGGCATCTTCGACCAGGCCATCCACGACGGCTGGCAGGTCGAGATCACCGACAAGTGGCTCCACCTCGGCAACCCATGGGAGCTGCCCCGGCCCGAAATCGCCTTCGAGGTCGGCTTCGGCGGCCACACCGAAGCCCACACCGACGCCCAGGGCCGCTACCGCGTCACCTGGGTGCCCGACGAAATCATCAAGGGCGTCGCCTATGACACCCCCATCGCCGGCTACCGCGTCGGCACCTGCACCCGCATGCGGCTGTGGCGCGCCGAGGCCATCGAGTCGTTCGACGTCGCCGCCTTCAACCACGGCGACTACTACCGCGCCGTCGAGGACAAGGTCACGTCCGAGAACATCAGCAAGGTCCTCTACCCCAACGACGAAGCGCCGCAGGGGCGCCGTCTGCGTCTGCAGCAGCAGGCCTTCCTGGTGTCCTGTTCGCTGCAGGACATGCTGCGGACGCACCTCCGCCTGGGCCGGCCGCTCGAGCAGTTCGACCGCAAGTTCGCCGTGCAGCTCAACGACACGCACCCGGCCCTCGCCGTCGCCGAGCTGATGCGCCTGCTGGTCGATGCCCACCAGCTCGACTGGGAGACCGCCTGGGAGGTCACCCGGCAGACCTTCGCCTACACCAACCACACCCTCCTTCCCGAAGCCCTCGAGACCTGGCCGGTGGCCATGCTCGGCGAGCTCCTGCCGCGGCATCTCGAGATCATCTACGAGATCAACCGCCGTTTCCTCGACGCCGTGCGCGCCGGCCATCCCGGTGACGAGGGCCTGGTGCAGCGCCTCTCGATCATCGGCGAGAGCGGCGAGCGCCACGTGCGCATGGCCCACCTCGCCGTCGTCGGCAGCCACGCCATCAACGGCGTCGCACGCATGCACTCGGAGCTCGTCCGCACACGCCTCCTGAAGGACTTCGCCGAACTCTGGCCGGAGCGCTTCCTCAACGTCACCAACGGCGTCACGCCGCGGCGCTTCGTCGCCCTGGCCAACCCCGGCCTGACCGCGCTGATCAGCAGCCGCGTCGGCGCGGACTGGGTCCGTGACCTCGAGCAGCTCCGCGCCCTGGAGCCCCTGGCCGATGACCTCGATTTCCACCGTGAGTGGCGGCAGGTCGCGCTGGACTGCAAACGGCGCCTCGCCGGCATCATCGCCGCACGGCTGGCCCTCGCCGTCGACCCCGAGTCGCTCTTCGACGTGCAGGTGAAGCGCATCCACGAGTACAAACGCCAGCACCTCAATGTCCTGCACATCCTGACCCTGTACCGGCGGCTGTGCGCCAGCCCGGGCCTGGAGATGCCGCCGCGTACCTTCATCTTCGGCGGCAAGGCCGCGCCCGGCTACACCATGGCCAAGCGCATCATCAAGCTCATCCATGCCACCGCCGACCGCGTCAACCATGACCCGATTGTGGCCGGGCGGCTCCGGGTGGTCTTCCTCCCCGACTTCAACGTCACCAACGCCCAGCCGGTCTACCCCGCCGCCGATCTCTCGGAACAGATCTCGACCGCCGGCAAGGAGGCCTCCGGAACCGGCAACATGAAGTTCGCCCTCAACGGCGCCCTGACCATCGGCACCCTCGACGGCGCCAATGTCGAAATCCGCGAGGCCGTCGGCCCCGAGAACTTCTTCCTCTTCGGCCTGAACGCCGACGAGGTCGATGCGCGCCGCGCCGACGGCTACCGCCCGCGCGACGTCGTCGACCAGGACCGCGAACTGCAGGACCTCCTCGAGTACATCGCCGCCGGAGCCCTGGCCGGCGGCGACCGCGAGCTGTTTCGGCCTCTGGTCCAGAACCTCCTCGAGCAGGACCCGTTCTTCGTCCTCGCTGACTACCGCGCCTACGTCGCGGCCCAGGAGCGCGTCAGCGCCCTCTGGCAGACCCCCGAGGCCTGGACGCGGGCCTCGATCCTGACTACGGCACGACTGGGGAGGTTCTCCTCAGACCGGGCCATCCGCGAGTACTGCGAGGCCATCTGGCACACCGCGCCGGTACCCGTGCCCCTGCCCTGATGCCAGCCGGCCCCGCGCCGGCAGATGATGACGGCGCGGAGCCCCTGCGACAGGACGCTTCCAGCACCGCTACCCGAGCCAGCGGGGCTCTTCACCAGGAGCAGCGCACCGCCGCGTAGACGTTGCTGTTGCGCTCGAACTGCCCGAAGAAGGTCCACGGGTCACGGCCGAGGAACCAGTTCCCGCCGACCTCGACCAGCCAGCGGTCGTTGACCTTGTAGGCAGCGCTCGGCCGGAGGTAGGCATCGGCGTCGGTAGGCGCGACGTAGGCGAACAGCGACAGGGTCAGGTTCTGCTGCAGGAGCTTCTGCGTCAGGCGGGCGGTGACGACCTGGCGCCACTCGTCCGTCGCGCGCGCCCCCGGCGGCAGGGTGCGGCGGTAGTCCTCGTAGTCCTGCATCCACTCGACGTACGCCTGCAGGCCGAGGGTGCATTCCGACCAGAGGTCCTGCTCGTAGCCCAGCAGAGCGCGAGCCTCGTCGTTGCGCACCATCGGGTCGTCACCGGCGCGGTCCTCCGCCGAGTCGTAGTAGCCGACCTCGGCATGGGCGATGCCACGCCCGACCGTCCCGCGCAGGCTCGCGCCCAGGACATTCAGCTCGGGGAAGATGGCCACGCCGCGCCCCGGGTCCATCCCCCCGGGGCTCTTCCAGAAGCCGTGGTAGCCATAGAGCGCCATCTCGTAGCCGCGGAGATTCCGGTAGAGCCTGGCGGCCATCTCGGCATCGTCGAACCAGTCGTCCGGCGGATCGGCGCGGATGCGGTCGTCGTCGCCGGCGCGGCGGCCCAGGGCGCTGTTCCAGTAGGACAGCCGACGCCCGTCGATGTAGCGGTCGCTGTCGAAGCGCGGCACGTAGACCAGATCCAGATTGGCGACGCCATGGAAGAGACTCACCTTCAGGGCGTCCGATGGCGCCTTGAGGTACTCCTGATCGCGGCCGCAGAAGAACGCATTCCAGTCCTTCGGGAAGAGGTCGTTGATGAAGAGCAGGTCGCCCGTGCCCCAGGTCAGGATCTGGCGGCCGAGCTTCACATCCATGAACTCGGCCGGGCGCAGCATCAGGTTCGCCTCGCGCAGGTCGAGCCAGCCCTGCCCGTCCTCGAGGTCGATGTCGCGATGTTGCTCCACATCGTCGTAGATGAAATCCGGCACCAGCCGCAGGGTCGCGGCATCCCAGTCGTGCTGCCAGCTCAACTGCAGACGCGTCTCGAGCATGGAGACGCTCTGCGATTCGGAGTCCGACTGGGTGCGCACCCCGGCACGGGTGTCCCAGAAGCCGTGCAGATCCTCGGCCAGACTCTGCCCGAGGCGGCCAAGACCACCGCCATCCTCAGCGGCACACACCGCCGTCAGACCACACCCCAGCAAGACCCCCACGAACCCCGCAATCAGGCTGCGAAACCGCATGGCTGGCCCTTTCCTCTCAGCCCCGACCCATACCCGACCGGACGCCCCCGCATCCCGCCCCGCGCCTCAGCGCAGGTAGCGCCGCGGCGCCGCACGAAGGTAGCGCTCGGTGAAGATGCTCTCGGGGATGTCCAGGTCGTAGGCGACATCGCTGTAGGTGTTGACCGTGTTGCCGCCGCTGCGAAGGTCGCTCATGCGCGCCTTCATCACGGTTGGGAAGCCCTGGATATCCTTGACTTCGAGGGCCTCGTAGACGCGGTACAGGGTGCCGTTCCGGTCGAAGAACTCGATGCGGGTCGGGATGTAGTTCCTGCGGTCGACCTCCATGGTGTAGTAGCTGAACTCGACCGAGGCGGCATCCTTGGGCGTGTGCTTGAGCCGGAAGTGCGTCTCGGTCGTGCCGAGCAGCTCGTGCTGGTCGTCATCGATGCGGCGCCCGGAGACATCCTCATAGAAGAAGTCCGAACCGACGAAGCTGGTGCGCTTGTCGCTGGCGGCAATGCGCTTGACCAGGTCCAGGCCCGGCAGGTACAGCCAGCGGTCGTCGTCGCGGTCGAGGTGCTTCCAGACCATGAAGGCCATCTTGTTCACATCGGCCGGACGCGTGAAGTACACGTACAGCCGCTGGCCGCCGCAGTAGGTCTCGTCAGTGCCCTCGGGGCGGTCGTCTCGCCGCAGGATGGTCATCTGACGCTCACGCGTGCGGCCCTGGGCATCGGTGATGGTCATCTGGACCTGCGCGCGGCCGTCCTTGCCCTGGTAGTAGGCCGCCAGGTTGGTCCGCGTGACGATCTCGTCGAGGGTCGGCACGGCCTCCTGGGCCAGGCCGGTCAGTCCGGCAACGAGGCTCAGCCAGAGGGCATTCCTGAGCAGTCTGGTGGTCGGCATGATCACTCTCCTTTCGTTGAAGCCAAACGTGCGAGACACGGGCAGCGCCCACGGCCTCCGCCCCCACGGGGCCCTCATGGCACCGGCGGCGCCCCGGGAGCGGCGCCCCGACCCGGCAGCGAACACGGCGCCCGACGCGAGGCGAACCGGCACAGGCCGGCCATGACCAGGACAATCCCCGCCGCGACCCACATCCACGTGGTCCAGTGCAGATCCGCGACCTGGTAGACATTCACCACCACCGTCAACGCCACCGTCACCGCGCTGATCAGGCAGGTGACGCACGCCCCGGGACGCACCCCCGGCGCGGCGGCCGGGAAGAGCCGCGATTCGAAGACCGTCACCAGCGCCGGCAGGATCAGCAGCGTCGCAATCCCGGAGAAGGCCATGATCGCAGCCAGAAAGACGCCGACCGTCTTGTACGGCACCAGCGGCGCCGCCAGCAGCGGCAGGAAGCCGACCGCGATCACCACCACGTTGCGCATGATCGCCCGCGCCGGCTCGCCAAACACCGGACCCGCCGCCGCCGACCAGGTGCCGTGGCGCTCACGCATCATCCGCGTGTGCTCCAGGAAGTGAATGGCAAAATCCACCGCCAGGCCCAGCGCCAGCGCCGACAGCACCGCCACCGGCATGTCGTAGTCCTTGCCCACCAGGCCCAGAGCGCCGTAGAGGAAGGCAATCGTGATCGTCAGCGGCACCATGCACAGGATGCCCCACAGGGCCGACCGGAAAAGGATCGTCATCATCAGGAAGACGACCAGGAAGCTGCCCAGGAAGGACCCCAGCATGCCCCAGACCATCTTCTCCTGCCAGACCACGTTGATGTAGGTCAGACCGAACCAGTCGTGCCGGAGCGGCACCGGCGGCGGCGTCGCCGCGATAGTCTCGTCCACAGCCTCGACCACCGCGGCCATGTCGACGTTGTCGCCGCTGCGCAACTGCAGCCACAGCGAGGTCGTCTGGTGATCCGGCGTGACGAAGTGCCCGAGATCCTGCGGACGGTGGCTGTTCTGATAGGTGATCAGGCACTGCCCCACCGCCTCGGGAGTCGCCGGGATCGCAAAGCGCTCCTCGGCGCCCTCGAAGAGCTCGCGGTGGACCGTCTTGACGATGTCCGCCAGGGAGTTGACCTTGCCGACCCGGCCCTGCTCCAGAAGGTGCTTCTGGAGCCCCTCCATGTAGGCCAGCACCTCGGGCTGCTTGAAGGTCTCGCCGCGCAGGGCCTCGCGGTCAATCGCCTCGATCACCGCATCCCAGGCATCGAGGTCGTCATCGGCGGCCGCATCGGCCAGCGCGCCGGCACGGTCGTTCAATGCCGCAAAGAACTCCTCCGCGCTCGGGCTTGACTCGAGCAGGCCCGCCGCCACCGCCTCCAGGGCCGTCACTGCCTTGGCCGCATCCGGACCGGCCTCGGCCCGCAGACGCCCCTGGAAGGCATCCCAGGCGGCACGGGCCGTGCGCGCTTCGGCCGGCGTCGCCAGAACCAGGTGCGCCATGTAGGTCCCCCCGAAGTGCTCGTTCAGGACACGGTCCGCGACCCGTATCGGGTGACTGCGGGTGAACCACTTCACCGGGTTGTCGTTGACCTGGATGCGCGAGATCCCGTAGACGGCCACCGCCAGGACCACCACCGCCAACGCCAGGATCACCCGCGCCCGTCGATAGGTCAGCCGCCCCGTGGCCAGGAGCAGCCGCGACAGCCTCGAGTCGTGCGCCTCCTCGCCAGCACTGCCCGCACGCGCTCCGAAATCCTCCAGGAGGCGTTCCGGGAGCAGCACCACGAAGGCGGGTATGAACGTCATCGTCAGAACCCACGCCATGGCCACACCCAGGGCGCAGAAGAGCCCGAAGACCTGCACCGGCGGTATCGGCGTCGTCGCCAGCGAGGCAAAGCCGGCGATCGTCGTCAGCGAGGTGTAGAGCATCGCCATGAAGAGGGTGTCCATGACCTCCAGGACGGTGCGGCGACGGTCATGGCTGGCATGATAGCGGTCGAAAAACAGCGAGAGGATGTGCACCGAGTCCAGCACCGCCATCGGCATGATGAAGATCGGGATCATCGAGCTCATGATGTGGATCGTCTGGCCGGTGACAATCAGCAGGCCCATGGTCAGAATCACCGAGACGACCGCCAGGATCATCGGCGCAGTGATCAGCACCAGCTTACGGAAGAACCACCACAGCAGAAGGAAGATGATCAGCATCGCCAGCGGCGCCGAAATCGCCATCTGCACGAACATCTCCACGCCGAAGGTGTCCTCGGCCACCGGCAGGCCCGTGATGTGGTAGCGCTCGTCACCCTCAAGACCGGCGATGCGCTCACGCAGCTTGGCGTAGACCTTGTAGCTCTGGTCTTTCGAGGTCAGCGGCAGATACAGACAGAGGGCCTTGCCGTCTTCCGACACCAAGGTCCCATTAAGGAAAGGAATACGCTGCGCCTTGGCGCGGATAGCCAGAGCCTCGGCGTCCGTCGCGGGCGGCTCGGCCATCAGCCACGAGAAGCGCACCTCGCCCGGCCCGCCAGGCTCGATCGAGTCCACCGTGTTCGGCGCAATCAGGTCGACCGCGATCACGCCGGCCTGACGCGAGGGGTCCTTCGGGTCCGGCCAGACCAGGGTCTCGGAAAACACCGCCAGGTCGTAAATGCGCCGCAGCGAGGCGGGGTTGAAAACGCCCTCGGGATGGACGTCGTTCACCACCCCGAGGACGACCATGTCGTGCATCGCAAACGCCTCTTTCATCTCGTGATGAAAGACGCGCACCGCATCACGCTCGGAGAGCATGTTCTCCGGATCGGTGTCGACACGAATCCCCGGCAGCCACGGCACCGCCGCGGGATAGAGACTCGGCAGCGACCCGGCCAGCAGCAGCCCCAGCGTGGCCAGACCCACCAGGGCCATCACCCAGCGCGGATGCTCCACCGACCAGCGGACCAGCGCCATACCAACGGTCTTCATGCGCGCGACCCCCCGTGCACACAACCCGGCAGCCCCGACACGCGAGGCCTCTGGACTGACCTAACCATTACCCTAGGGCCACAACCGAGCCCCCGCCAGCCGCGATTCTGGCCTCAGGCCTTGCGGCGGCCTATGGACTACCGCTGGCCAGGCAATGTCCGCGAACTCGAGAATGTCATGGAGTACGGCTTTATCACCTGCCAGGCCGATCGGATCGACAGCGCCGACCTGCCGCAGGAACTGCGCGAACCGGAGTCCCACGCCGCCGCTGCGCCGACGACAGCCGCGGCACGTGGCAGAACCACCAGTCGTAGCCGTCGTACTCCTTCATCCGCGTCGCGGCGTCCTTCTCGCACGTCGGCGGCGGCACGATGATGCGGTCGCCAATCAGCTCGTTGTTCGGCCAGCCCGCCGGAATCGCACCGAAACGATCCGATTCCTGCAACGCCTTCACCGCACGCACCACTTCGTCGATGTTCCGGCCAATCTCCTGCGGGTAGTACATGATCAGACGCACCACGCCTTCAGGATCGATCACAAACACGGCACGGACCGTGTTGCTGCCCTTGCCCGGGTGCAGCATGCCCAGCTTCGCCGCAATCGCGTCGTTGGCCGCCAC
>JAAYZO010000214.1 GCA_012514865.1 Lentisphaerota bacterium
CGCGAAGACTCGGCGGAGGCGGACCTCTACAAACTCTTGATCCGGGACCTGAGTACCGGCGGCATCATTCGGCAGCATCGGGAGACAGACTACTACGGCAATTTCATCAAGAAACAGACTGGGGGTAGGCGGAGCGGTGGAGGCTCTCGCGAAATGAAGTCAGCATTTGATGATGAAGAAGAATACGAGTTGACCCAGCTTGGGGAACAGTTCGTTCACTACGCGATGACGGACCTCCCGCCCAAGATCGCCTATACCCCCGCCGATCAGCCAGAAGAAGACCAGCCCGCCTAACTTTTTCCCAAAATTCGCGTCAGCATATCTCCCGCGCCGCGCTCCCGGATTTCCCCCCGGTGGGGGGTGGTCGAGACCGGCCGCGTGGTCGGAGACTCCCTTGGGGTGGTCCTAAGTCGCTCGGGTTTAAACGGTGCTTGACACCGACTCCCGTCATCGTCACATTTTGCCAATCGCTCGTTTGGGAGTTTGTGATATGGCATCGACGGGGAAGTTCATCGCCTATTACCGGGTCTCGACGGAGAGGCAGGGCCGGAGCGGTCTCGGGCTCGATGCCCAGCGCAAGGCCGTCCAGGACTTCCTGAACGGCGGGGACTGGCAACTCATCGCCGAATTTACGGAGGTTGAGACCGGGACCCGGAAACGCAGTCGCCCGCAACTGGAGGCCGCCCTTGATCGCGCCAAGGTGACCGGGGCAACGGTCGTCATCGCCAAGCTGGACCGCCTGACGCGGAGCGCGAGCTTCCTCCTCCAGGTGGTCGAGAGTGGCGTCCCCGTCATCTTCTGCGACCTCCCCAGCATCCAGGCCGGACCGACGGGCAAGTTCATCCTGACGCAAATGGCCGCCGTCGCCGAACTGGAGGCCGGGCTCATCTCCGAGCGGACCAGGGCCGCACTCCAGGCCGCCAAGGCGCGCGGGGTCCGCCTGGGTAACCCTAACGGCGCCGCCCATCTCCGGGGACGGGGAAACAAGGCCGCCGTCGCCGCGCTCCGATCCCAGGCCGCCCACAAGGCCGAACGCCTTCGGAAGGACATCGCCGACATTCAGGCCGCCGGGACCACAACAGCCCGAGGCATCGCCCGGGAACTGACGGCGCGGGGGATTGAGACACCACGCGGCGGAACCGAGTGGCACCCGACGATGGTCAGGCGTGTCCTGGATCGTCTCGGGTTGTCCCTGGCCGCCTCACATTGAGCGGGCGACGAAACGCATCTTGGAGAGTCTGGGAGTCCGTAGAGTAGTGGCTATTTCGGCCGCACCCTCCCTAGCCGCCACCCCATCTTCGCTCACCAGCGGGCCGGAAAATGACTCAGGGAGTCGTCCACGCATCGGGGGAAGACGACACCTGCGAATGGGTGGTATTCGGCCGGTGGTCTGGGGCGGGTTGTCGGCCGACAGGTAAAACTGGTCCGGTGACGACAACGAGAACTGACCCCTCCTGAACTGGAAGGAGGAGGTCATGGACGAGAGCCTTGGATCGTCGAAGTGTCTGCGGATCGGAGATCCGCGGAGTGAGGCGATGCTGGAACCGGAGGATGTCGGGGTGATGCTTCGGCTGCATGGGCTTGGCTGGGGGACGCGACGGATCGCGGCCGAGCTTGGGTGCAGCCGGAACACGGTGAAGCGGTATGTGGAGGCGGGCGGCTGGGTCGGTTTCCGGGTTCCGCGGCGGCGGCGGTTGCTGGACGGGCTGGAGGGTTGGCTGGAAGAGCGATTCCGGCGTCATCGCGGCAACGCCGACGTGGTGCGGCAGGACCTGGCCCGCGAACTGGGGCTGGTGGTGAGCCTGCGGACGGTCGAGCGGGCGGTGCAGCCGTGGCGGCGGGAGCTGGCGGCGGCGGCGCGGGCGACGGTGCGTTTCGAGACGCCGCCGGGGCGGCAACTGCAGATCGACTTCGGCGAGCTGCGGATGCCGATCGGCGACGAGCGGGTGCGGGTCTTCCTGTTCGTGGCGACGCTGGGCTACTCGCGGCGCTGCTACGCGCAGGCCTTCCGCCACGAGCGCCAGTCGGCCTGGCTGGACGGCCTGGAAGGTGCGTTCCGCCACTTCGGCGGCGTGCCTGAGGAAGTGCTCCTCGACAATGCCAAGGCCCTGGTCCGTCACCATGACGCGGCGACCCGCGAGGTGACCTTCAACGCCCGCCTGCATGCCTTCGCCCGCTACTGGGGCTTCCGGCCGCGGGCCTGCGCGCCGTTCCGGGCGCGGACCAAGGGCAAGGACGAGCGCGGCGTCGGCTACGTCAAGAGGAACGCCATCGCCGGCCACGCCTTCGCCAGCTTCGCCGCCCTGGAGGCGCACCTCGCCTGGTGGATGCGCGAGATCGCCGACGCCCGCGTGCACGGCACGACCGGCGAGGTGCCGCTGGCGCGCTTCCGGCGCGACGAGGCCGGCGTTCTGCGGCCGCTCGACGGCCGGCCGCCGTTCCGCCAGATCCGCGAACTGGTGCGCAAGGTGCAGGCCGATTGCGCGGTCGACATCGACACCAATGCCTATTCGGTGCCGTGGCGACTGATCGGCGAGACTGTGACGGTCACCCTCGGCGCCGGACGGATCGTCATCCGCCATGCCGGGCAGGTCGTCGCCGAGCATGCCGAGAGCGCCGGGCGCAAGCAGCGCATCGTCGATCGCCGCCACTTCCTCGGCATCGCCGGCCAGGCCGAGCGTCATCCCGGGGCGACGGCCACCGAACCGCCGCCGGACCTGCTCCGTCCGCTCTGCGAGTACGAGCGTCTGGTGGGAGGGGGCTGGCAATGACCGTCGATCACGAGGCCCTGCTGGCCATGCTGTCGCGGCTCAAGCTCACCGCCATCCGCGACCAGCTCGACAGCCTGCTCGACGAGGCGGCCAAGCGCGAGATGACCCTGCGCGAGGCGCTGGCCTTCCTGTGCGAGCGCGAGGTCGCCCGCAAGGACGAGCGGCGCATCGAGATGGCCCTCAAGATCGCCCACTTCCCGACCGTGCGCGACCTCGAGGGCTTCGACTTCGCGGCCCAGCCCTCGGTCGATCCGCGGCAGATCCGCGAACTCGCCACCTGCCGCTGGATCGCCAACGGCGAGGCGCTGCTCCTGCTCGGCCCGCCCGGCGTCGGCAAGACCCATCTCGCCATCGGCCTGGGCCGCGAGGCCATCCGCCAGAACTACAGCGTGCTGTTCGTCGCCGCGCCGGCCCTGGTCGCCGCCCTCGCCAAGGCGCACGCCGAGGGGCGGCTCGAAGAGAAGCTGACCTTCTTCGCCAAGCCCAAGCTGCTGATCGTCGACGAACTCGGCTACCTGCCGTTCGACCCCAACGCCGCCCATCTGTTCTTCCAGCTGGTCTCCCGGCGCTACGAGCGCGGCAGCATGCTGCTCACCTCGAACCGCTCGGTCGGCGAGTGGGGGGCCGTCTTCGGCGATGCCGTGGTGGCCACCGCCATCCTCGACCGCCTGCTCCACCACAGCCACGTCCTCACCATCCGCGGCGACAGCTACCGCCTGCGCGAGAAGCGCCGGGCCGGGCTCATCAAGTCCCTGGCCGAGGAGCAGATTGCATGAACGCCCCCCGCCCCCGGACCCCCACCCCCCGCGGCTCGCCCACGGGGGCCCACAGGTACCCCCCGCGCGCCGCGCCGCATGGCCCAGCAAAGCCGCTCCACGGCGCGCGGGTCCCCCCTATGGACTCCGGGGACGACCCGCAACATACCATCACAAGGGTGGGTCAGTTCTTCGTGTCGCCAGAGGACCAGTTCCGAGTGTCGGTTGACACGAGCACCTTCTGGTCGGCAGCATAGACCGGAACGGCTTCCGGCACGCGGGCCAGGAGTGGCGCCAGCGCGGCCAGCCGCCGGTCGGCGATCAGCAGGGATTCGGCCCCATGCCGGCTCGCGGTCAGCAGGATGCGCAGCACCACCTCGCCCTCGGCAACGAACTGACCGGCCCGATATACCAGATCGGGCTCGCGTACATGGCGGTAGGTGGCGATGCGTGGGTCGTCGGGATCGGTGATGGGGATGGTCGGCGGCACGGCTCTGTCCGGCATCAGATGGGCTGCGCAGCATAGGCTGGAGTCCTGCACGTTACCGCGGACTCGGTCTGAAACCAAACCAGCGGATTCCTTCGCCTATTCTTACATTTAAACGGTTCCGGGCGACCGCTCATGGCGGTCTGGTTACAGGTTAATAAAGATCGGTCGCGGGCGTGATTCTTGTAAGATGACGCAATTAGCGCGACTGGCCTCAAAAAATGC
>JAAYZO010000215.1 GCA_012514865.1 Lentisphaerota bacterium
GCGAAACGCCATTGCCGCTATCCGCGCGTGGTGGGCGGCCAACGGCGAGGCCATTCTCGCGAAGGCCGCGCAGGTGTGGGAGGCGATTAAGGCGGCTATCAGCGCGGCGCTGGAGGCTGCTTGGGCTGTGATACAAGGGGTACTGTCCCGCATCCAGGCCTTCTGGGACGCGCACGGCGCGGCCATCATGGTCATCGTGCAGGCGGCGCTGGACTTCATCCGGGGCATCGTCCAGTCGGTGCTGGGCTTCGTCCAGGGGCTGTGGGAAGCGCACGGCGAGGCCATCCTGGCGGGCGCGGCGGCCGCGTGGGAAGGTATCGTCAATACCATCGACAGCCTCATCAACCGGGCAGGCAGCATCATCGAGGCGGTGGCGGCGGCCATCCAGGGCAACTGGGAAGCGTTCCACGAGCACATCAACAGCGCCACGGAAGGCGCCTGGAATGCCGTCCGGGACTTCATCGACGAGGCGGTCAACACGGTCAAGGACACGGTTGAGGCGGTATCGGAGGCCATCAGCGGCGCGTGGGACACGGCCATGAGCGCCATCCAGACAGTGACCCAACCGGCCATCGACCTCATCAACGGCATCAAAGAGGCAGCGCAGGGTTTCTGGGACTGGCTCAAGGGCAAGGTGTTTAATTTCGAGATTAAGCTGCCCAGCCTGCCGGAATGGGCCACGCCCGGCTCGCCGCTGCCGATTCACACGGCGTGGAAGGCGTTTGCGCAGGACCTGAACCGCATGACCATCCAGCCGCGCTTCGACCTGGACGCGATGACGCCGGCGCTGGCCCTGGCCGGGGCGGAGAGCGGGTCGACCGTGGTGGAGAAAACGGTGTTCAACCTGACGGCGCAGTACCGCCACCAGGACGAGCGCAGCCTGGCACAGGACATCCGCACGCTGGAGATGCTGAGGAGCTGATGATAGACCTGATCCGAGACGGCGCGGCCCACAGCCTCGACGACGGCACCTACGCGACGTACATCGACGACGAGGGCTTCGACCTGGCCCCGCTGCATCGCCTGACCGAGCGCGGGCCGCTGCAGCACGGGGAGACAGACCGGGGCTTCCGGCTCGACCCGCGCGTGGGCACGCTGGTGCTGCAGCTGCCGCCGGCCGGCGACCGGAGCGAGGCGAAAACGTACCGGCAGGCGCTCCTCGGGCTGTTCGCGCCGGGGTACGCGCAGCTGGCCCTCCGCTGGACGTGGGACGACGGCACGATGCGGCAGATTGACGTGCACCCGACGGGCCTCATCGGCGAGCACCAGGCGAGCTTCAACCGGCGCGTGGCCGTGACCCTGCGTGCGCCGGACCCGACGTTCTATGACCCGGCGGGCGAGGCGGCCACATTCGCCCTCGGCGGCGGCTCCGACGCGCTGGAGATACCGCTGGAAGTGCCGATGGTCGTGGGCGCGTCCACCATCGACGCCAGTACGGCAGTCGTCAATGACGGCGACTGGCTCTCGTACCCGCACCTCATTCGCATCACCGGGCCGATTGAGGACGTGGTGATTACGAACGAAACGACGGGCGAAAAGTTGGACTTCACCGGCGTGACGCTCGGCGGGGGTGAGTACATCGACATTGACCTGCGCTACGGGCACAAGACGGTGGTGGACAAGGACGGGGCGAACAAAATAGCGGACCTGACCGAGGACAGCGACCTGGCGACGTGGCACCTGGAGCCGGGCGCGAACAGCATCA
>JAAYZO010000028.1 GCA_012514865.1 Lentisphaerota bacterium
GACGAATGATGCCCTTTCAGGGCGCCAGGCCGGCGGGCTGCAGGCAGGCGTCGCAGGTGATGTTTCGCTCTGCCATATCCGGCGCTCCCGTGACGCCGGGGACTTCGCTGAAGGGTTGCCAGGTCGCGGCCGGGGCGCGGTCAGCGCCCCCGGCCGTCGTGGCTTCAGGCGCCGGTCGCCGGCGGAGCGCCGGTGCGTTGACAGCGCACCTCGTGGGCGAGGTCGCAGCGGTCGGTGAGGATTCCTTGGAAGCCCATGTTCCAGATCGCGTTCATGTCGTCAGCGTGGTTGGCGTAGAAGACGCTGGTACGGAGGCCGAGCTGGCTGGCCTTCTGCTGCAGGGCTGGCGTCAGCAGCCGCCGCCAGGGCTGGTAGTAGCGTGCGCCGGCGTCGGCGTGGGTCCTCATGGCCCCGGCCGGCGCTCCAGGCGGAGGCCGCCCAGGCGGGCGCCGTCCTCGCGGGTGCGCACGCGAAGGGTGTGCTGCCCGGCGGTCAGGGTCAGGCTGGCGGCCTCGACCTGCAGCCAGGCGTCCAGGGCGTCCTGGTTGCCGAAAGACCGGTCGGGTCCATCGTCGATGCCGATGTAGAGGGAATTGCCCTCGCCGTCGATCCAGAAGACGTCGGCCAGGATGGCGTAGCGTCCGGCCACGGGGATGTCGACGGTGAAGCGTGCCAGGCCGCCCTCGGGGCGGTCCTGGGGGCGCGGCTTGAGTACGGTCTGGGGGGTGCGGGGGGTGTGCAGGCAGGGCCTGCCGGCGAGCGTCTCCAGGACCATCGGCGCCACGACCTCGGCCTGGGCGGGCTCGAGGCGGAGGTCGACGAGGCGGTCCAGGGCCATGGCGTCGACGCTGAGCCGGCGCGTCTCGGCGCGGCCGTCCGGCCGCGTCAGGGTGACGGCCACGGGCACACTGGCGCGGCCCGTGGGCGCGGTCGTGCGCAGGACCGCCTGGAGGACCCGCTCCTCACCCGGCGGCAGGTCGATCGGCGCTGTCGTGGCGGCGACCTCGAAGGGCGCCTGGGCGGTCGCCGTGACGGCCGCCTGGAGGGCCTCGCCGCAGGTGTTGCGCAGGCGCAGGCGCAGGATCGGGTCCTGACCGGGTGCGGCGGTGACGGCCTCGGTCTCGAGGGTGACCTCGGCGGGTGTCAGGAGGGCGGCGATGTGCCCGAGGGCCTGGGGGTACCAGCTCATCGAGCGGACGTTGGCGCCGGTCCGCCGGCAGAGCGCCAGGGCGATGTCGCCGTACCAGGGGTCGTTGCTGAAGCGGTGGGCGTAGGTCAGGGCCGAGAGGCACTGGTCGGTGGCGCTGAAGGAGCGGCTGTTCTGGGGGCTCTGCTTGTACCAGAAGGTGCCCTTGGCGCCCATGGGCTCGGTGGTCATCCAGGCGGCGATGCCGACGCAGGCGCGGCGCACGGCCGGGTCGTCGGTGAGGCCGGCCCAGCGGCCGAGGCCGCGCCCGACGATGCCATGCATGAAGGTCGAGCCGCCCTCGTAGCTGGGCTGTTCGGAGATCGGCACCGAGACCACGCCGCGGAGGGGGTCCTGCCAGGCGATGATCCAGTCGGCGATGGTCTGGCCGGCCCGCATCAGCCGCGGGCTGGGCACGGCGCCGGCGAGGGCGCTGACCGCAATCAGAGCCCACCCCGGACCGCGTTCCTGGCCGCCGGCGCCGAAGGCGTTGTTCTCGATGCGGTCGCAGTACCAGTCGGCCATCTCGCGGACGACCTCGCCGGCCCAGGGGTCGCCGGTGAGGTACCAGTAGTCGACCATGCCCTCGGCCCAGCTATGGCTGCAACTGGAGCCCGCGATCGTGTGGTCGGCGATCCAGAACTGCTCCGGGTGCTGCGGCATCCACAGCGAGGTGGCGTTGTGGTGTACCGGGCCGCCGCGTCGGGACGGCGCGCCGGCGTGAGGCACGACGATGTCGCGGTAGTGCCGGGCCTGCTGCTCGCCGAGTTCCCACCAGCGGCCGTCGCCGCTGCGGAGGAACTGCAGCAGAAAGCCGTGGTGGTGGTCGTACTCGCTGTTGCTCCAGTAGGTATAGCTCGGTCCATAGCCCCACTCGAAGGTATCGTCGCCGAAGTTCTCGAAGCCGTACTCGCGGCGCTTCTCGCGTTTGGCCAGGATGCCGGCGTAGGTCTTCTCGACGCTCGTCTCATAGGCGCTGAAGAGGTCGCCGGCCGGCTGGAAATCGCCGAAGACGCGGGTGGCGCTGGTGTAGGCCGGGTCGGGCACGGCGCGCGGGCGGTGGGTCAGGTCGGCCATGGCGGGCGCCAGGTCGGCGCTGTCAGGGGCGCCGTCGAAGACCATCAGGATCTCCTCGTGGAGGGCCTCCCCGGCGGCCAGGCGGAAGAGCCCCATGCGACCGGGGCTCTGGGGGTAGCCGACACCGCCGACGGTGTAGCGGTCGGTGACCTCGGCGAGGCGCTCCTGCCAGCGCGTCGGCAGGTCGCGGTCGTCCAGGGCGGGCGGGATGAGGTCGTAGCGCAGTCCGGCGGTCTCGAAGCGCAGGGCGTGCGGGAAGCGCTGCCAGAACCAGCGCACGCCGAGGCCGACGCCGCCGGCCCGGAGCCAGCCCGGGCAGCGCCCCTCGGCCCAGTCGAGGGCCTGTCCGGGGCCGTTCCAGGAGAGGCGGTCCTCGCGGTGTTGGTAGAGCACGGCCCCGGGGCCTGCGGCGGCGGTGCGTTCGGCATCGAGCCAGAGGCGGGCCTGGTCGGCGGGCAGCCCGGCGAAGTCCATCGACCAGCGCCGCAGCATGACCTCGGGGGTGCTCTCGCGGTTCACGAGGATGGCCTCGAGGCGCAGGGCCTCGGCGCCGGCCGTCGCCTCGAGCTGCAGGCGGTAGTCCAGGCAGCGCCCGTTCGCGTCGGCGAAGGACCCGGTGCGCACGAGGAGGAGTCGCAGCGGGCCGCGGTCGGCGAAGGTGGTGGCGGCGACGGTCGGGCCGCCGCTGCGCAGGACGCGGCCGGCCTCGTCCTCGACCGCGAGGTCCCATACGTCTTCAGCGCGCTTCAGCACGCGCCCATCGGCGCGGCGGACGCTCTCGACGAGTCGACCGTGGGTGCGGCTGACGACGGCCTGGATGGCGCCGGTGTCGATGAGGATCTCGTCGCCGCGCTCGAGCACCGCCAGGCGCGGCTGGCCGTCGGCCGGAGCGGGTGCGGCGGCGCCCGCCTCGGCGATGGCGGCCTGACAGGTGGCCGTGGCGTTGGCCGCGAGGCTCACCGGGAAGCTGACCAGGGCGACCTTGATGCTGCCGTCCGGCCAGGTGACCAGCGGCGCCGCCTGAAGCGGCAGCGCCTCGCCGCGGTCGGTCGTCAACCGGATCTGCGACAGATCGCGCACGCGTCCGGCGGCAAGCGGCAGGCCCTGCGTCGCGATGGCGTAGGGCCGTGCCACGCCGGCGGTCTCGGTCACCCGCAGGGCGACGCGGTCTGTCGGTACGGCCGGCACGGCCGCGGCGGGCGCCGGGGCTGCGTCGTCGGCGGCCGCCGGCAGGTCGGGCACCGGGCACACCGCCAGATCGGACACCGGGCAGAGCCCACCGGCGTCGCCCTCGAGGCGCAGGCGGACCTCGGCGCCGGGGCGGACCGCCACCTCCGGGGTGACCGCCCAGTGCCAGCGGTGGTCGTCGGCGCTCAGGCGCCAGCGTACCACCTCGCGGCCGGCGACGTCGAGCACCAGGGTCGGGCGGTCCTGGACGCGGTCCTGGAGGCGCACGGCCAGGCGGACCCGGCCGGACTGCGTCAGGGCTGGCCAGGGCTGGGCCTGGCCGGCCTGAAGCGTCAGCAGCGGGGTGCCACCGACCTGAGTCGCCGACAGGCGCGAGACGCCGGGGAGGACCTCGACTGCGCCCCAGAAGACGTCGATCGCGAAGGGCCGATCACCCGAGGGAAGGCGGTCCTCGACGCGGAGGGTCACGCGGCAGGTACCGGCCCCGGCCGGCACGACGTCGGCCAGGTCGGCCGCGTAGAACCGCCGGCGCGCCGGCTGCGGGTTGGGCCCGAGCAGGTCCATCTCCCAGAGCTGACGGCCATTGACGAACACCTGCGCGAAGCGGTGCCCCTCGCGACGGTTCACGAAGCTGGTCTGGCCATGCTGAGCGCCGCCGAGAATGCGCTCGTTGCCGCCGCAGTAGGTGTCGCTGAGGTACCATCGCAGGCTGGCCTGGGCGCGATCTGCCGGAAGGGGCACCTCGCGGGTCAGCTCGCAGAAGCTGCCGGCGAGGCTGGGCACGTCCTCGTGGGTGACCGTCCAGACGCCGCGGCGGTCGGCACCGGCGCGGTAGGGCCCCTGCGCGCGTACCTGCCACTCGCCGGGGTCGAGCGGGCGGGTGTCGAAGCCGCAGGGTATCGGCAGGAGGCTGTCGAGGTCCTCGACGAAGGCCTCGGGGCGTTCGGGCGGCGGCCGCGTCGCGGCCTGGGCCTGAGCCTTGCCGAGGGCGTAGTCGAGGAGATTCGCGAAGAACCTGGCGCCGGCGCAGTCGGGGTCGCCCTTCCGATCGCGGAACCAGTGGTACTCGGGGATCATCTGGAGCATGATGAGATGTCCGGCGCCCCAGGGCATCTCGATCAGCCCGGCGTGTGGCTCACCGGCGGCGGCCTCGGGGGTCTTGTCCCAGGTCTGGGTCGCGCCGGTGCTGAGCAGCGGCACCCAGGGGCCGCTCCAGGCGTGGAAAGCGCGGTAGATGCTGCCGCCGTGGACATCGCGCAGGGCGGCATCGTCGTGGCGGTGCGGGCGCTGGAAGACGGCGTGGTCGGGCTGCAGGACGGCGCCGAGGTGGTACGCCTTGTCGCGCCGCACCGGCACCGGCAGCCAGGGGTCCTCGTCCTGACCGCGGGCGCAGAGCATGACGCCGCCGGCGTCGAGGTAGGCGGCGACGGTCGCCGGATCGGCGGCCAGGACGGCGCGCGATTCGTCCATGCCCCAGACGACCAGGTCGTAGCGGAAGAGCGACCGGCGCGCGACCTCGCCCGGGGCGCAGCGCTCGGCGGCCACGCCGAGGGCGTCGAGGGCCAGTGCAGTCGGGTTGTCGGCCTGGCCGGCGACCATCAGGACGCGCTTGGCCGCCGGCGCGGCCTGGCCCGCCAGAGCCACGGCCAGTGCCGCCGACAGAAGACGCAGGGTAGTGCCGCTGGTTGCCATGGATGCTCCCGTCTCCAATCGCCGTGTGGGCCGCCGCCGTGCGCCGGTCGGCAGCCGGTTCGTCAGGTGCGGAGGTGGCCGTCGCCCACGGCCAGCCACTTGGTCGACGTCAGCTCCGCCGGGCCCACCGGCCCGCGCGCGTGCAGTTTGTCCGTGCTGATGCCCACCACGGCGCCGAGGCCGTAATCGCCGCCGCCGGAGAGCCGTGTCGAGGCATTGACCATCACCGACGCCGAGTCGACCGCGGCGCAGAAGCGCTCGGCCAGGGCCAGGCTGGCGGTGACGATGCCATCGGTATGGCCCGAGCCGTAGGTGTGGATATGCTCGATGGCCGCCTCGATGCCGTCGACGAGGCGCAACGACAGGATGGGCGCCAGATACTCGGTACGCCAGTCCGCCTCGGTGGCCGGCTCGAGGTCGGGCAGGATGACCCGGCAACGCTCGCAGCCGCGGCAGGTCACCCCCGCCTGGCGCAGCGCCGACACCACCGGCTCGAGGAGGCGCGGCGCGGCGGCGCTGTCAATGAGGAGGGTCTCGAGGGCATTGCAGACCTCGACGCGCTCGCACTTGGAGTTCACCGTCAGGGCCACCGCCATCGCCTCGGGGGCGTCGGCGGCCAGGTAGAGGTGGCAGAGGCCCTCGTAGTGCTTGATCACCGGGATGCGGCTCTCGGCCGCGACGCGCTGCACCAGGCTCTTGCCGCCGCGCGGTATGATGACATCGATGAGGCCCTCGAGGCGCAGCATGGCGCCGACGGCGGCGCGGTCGCTGGTGCCGACCATCTGGACCGCGTCGGCCGGCAGGCCGGCCTGGCTCACGGCCGTGATCATCGCCTCGGCCAGAACGCGGTTCGTGCGCAGGGCCTCCGAGCCGCCCCGCAGGATGACCGCATTGCCGCTCTTCAGGCAGACCGCGGCGGCGTCGGTGGTGACATTCGGGCGGGACTCGTAGATGATGCCGATGACGCCGAGCGGCACCGTGATCTTGGAGACCCGCAGGCCGCTCGGACGGATGTGGCCGTCGAGGACGCGCCCGAGCGGATCGGGCAGGGCCGCGACCTCGTCGAGGCGGCGACGCATGGCGTCGAAGACCTTCGCGGTCACCTCCAGGCGCTTGAGCATCGGGCCCTCGAGCCCGGCGTCGCGGGCCGCGGCCAGGTCGGCGCGGTTCGCCTCGCCGAGGGCGTCACGCACGCGCTCCAGCGCCGCCGGCATCGCCGCGAGGGCCTGCGAACGCTGCGCCCCGGAGGCCGTCGCCAGCCGCCGCGACGCCTGCCGGGCGCGCTGCCCCAAAGCCGCCATGGCTGCCTGCAGGCCGGTGTCGTCAGGTTGCGTCGCGTCCATAGGCCGTTGACTCCTCGGAGCCGTGCCGCGGCTCCGGAGCGCTACCATACCGAGGCCGACGGGCCTTGCAACGGGAACGCCGGGCGTATCAGCGCTGTATCAACGTCGGGTTCTGGCACCCCTTCAGGGTGCATGGCGCGCGGTTGTGCGGTTCCGGGGGTCGTGCTCTCGCGCGACCCCCGGCTACGATCTGGCACCCCTTCAGGGTGACATGGTGAGCGTTGACGCGATCTTCGATCAGCCCCGCGCCTGCCCCCGGGGGCGGGCGCACGCGCCTTACAGGGTGATGATCGCCTCCTGTTCGAGCGAGTCGATGGCGGCCTGCAGGACCTTCTGCGCGGCCAGGCCGTCGGCGCCCGAGCCGTCGATCGCGTCGGGTGCGACGCCGTCGATGACCTGTCGTGCGAAGGTCTGGATGCGGCAGCGGAAGGTGTCGCTGAAGTCGCGGTAGCGGTCCGGCCCGAAGACCGGGTTGGTGTAGACCTGCTTGACCATGTCGCCGGCGGGGTAGAGGGTGGCTTCCTGCCACATGTCCTCGAGGACGAAGCGGCCCTTGATGCCGGCCACCTCGCAGCGCTCCATCGGGTGGCCGCGGGCCATGTCGTAGCTCGCGGTCAGGTGCCCGACGGCGCCGCTGCGGAAGAGGACATTGAGCTGCATGTTCGTCCAGATCGTGCGGCCGGGGCCCTTCTTGCAGAACGCCTGCACCGCCTCGATGTCGCCGGCGAAGTGCCGCATGACGTCGACCGAGTGCGGGTTGAGCGCCTTGATCATGTAATACGGCGAGCTCTCGTTCGGGTTGTGGATCCACATCGCCATGTTGACGAAGAGCTGCTCGCCGATGCGGCCCTCGTCGACCCAGCGCCGGGCCAGTCGGGCGGCCGGGGTGAAGCGGTGGTTGAAGTCGATGCCGAAACAGCGTTTCAGGCGCCGGGCGCAGTCGACCATCCGCTCGGCCTCGGGGATGGTGTTGCAGATGGGCTTCTCGCAGAGGACATGGCAGCCGGCCTCGAGCGCCTGGAGGGTCGGCTCGTAGTGGTCGCTGCCGTACTCGTAGCCGCCGGTGGCGACGCTGCACAGGTCCGGCCGCAGCGCCGCCAGCATCTCGGGGGTGCTGAAGAAGGCCGGCACCCCCAGGCGTTTTCCCGCCGCCTCGGCACGGTCTCTCCGGATGTCGCAGACGCCGACCAGCTCGACCTGGGGGGTCTCCTTGTAGATGTCAGCGTGACGGTTGCCGATAGGCCCGCAACCGATAACGGCCACTCGCAGTGCCATGGCGGCCAGCTCTCCTCATTCTCCGCGGTCGGCCACGGGTCCACCAGGGCCACAGCCGGCGCGGGTATGCCGGCACTGTAGCCGGGCCTGGGAGCTCTGCAAGGCCAGGACGGTAAAGGCGCCGGGGCGACAGGGCGCCGCGGGCGCCCGGCGCGCGCGGGTGTCTCCGGGCGGTGCCGGGCGAGGCCGGGCGACACCTGCCGATACCTGCCGATACCTGCCGATACCTGGCGATACCTGGCGATACCTGGCGATACCTGCCGATACCTGGCGTCCCTTGCGTCCCTTGCGTCCCTTGCGTCCCTTGCGTCCCTTGAGTCCCTTGCCTCCCCGGTGTCCCGGGCCGGCCGGTTCAGGGCTCTGCGCGGCGCAGGCGGATGTCGTCGAACCAGGCCTTGGCCGCGGTGTGGGTGGCGTAGAGGTAGAGCTGGCAGCGTATGAAGCTCTCGCCCGTGGTCAGGGTCTCCTCGAAGCTCTCCCAGGCGTCGACGGCGCGGACCTTGTCCCCGATACTCCGGATACGCCACGTATTCTCGCCGGTCATCTCGGCGAGGGCGATGCGTATGGCCGGGACCTGCGCCGACTTCTTCAGGCGCCCGGAGAGCACGTAGGCGGTAGTCGGCTCGAGCTCGAGGTTCTGGATGAGGAAGAGGTACTCCTTCTCCTGGCCCTGGATCCAGAAGGCGCCGTCCTCGATGCCGTAGGGGAACTGGCGGGTCGTGCCGCCGACGTCCCAGCCATCGGGGATGCCGTCCTGATTGGCGTCGATATCGAGGCCGCCGTTGATGAGGATGGGCCTGAAGGTGGCGTGGGTCTCGCGGCTGCCGCCGGGCCATCGGGCCTGCAGGGTGACGGTGGCGGGCAGGTCGAGGGCCTCGGTGCCGGTGACGGCGACGCGCCTCTCGGCGAGGCTGCCTGCCGGGACCGCCAGCCGCGCGTCGAGACTGCTGACCTCGAGGGGCGCCTCGGCCGTGACGTCCAGGGTCACTCCGGCCGGGCGCTCGAGGAGGTTGCTGGCGCGCACCACCAGCCCCGGCGACCGCGGGTCGCCGGTGGCGGCCTCGCACCAGGCGTCGACGGCCTTGCCGGGGTCGAGGCGGTAGGCGACCAGGGCGGCGCTCAGGGTACTGGCGGGGACGGCGAACTCCAGGCGGCCCGCCGTGACCTTCGCCGGGCC
>JAAYZO010000216.1 GCA_012514865.1 Lentisphaerota bacterium
CCCGGCGCGTGTCGAGGCGTGTCGGCTGCGTCAGTTGGCGCCGCGGCCGCCGACGCCCTTGGTGTTGGCCGTGATCTGCCGGGCCGCTTCCTTCGGGCGCAGGCTGCGGGTGGCCTTACCGGCCAGCCACATCTCGGAGTTGCCGATCTCGGCGAGTTCCTTGCCGAGCTGCTGCTGGTAGTTCGGAGCGCCGCAGCTCTCGATGACACGGCGGGTCTCGGCGCCGGACTTGACGCGCTCGTAGAGGTTCTCGAAGACCGGCAGCACCGCCGCCTTGAACTTCGGCTTCCAGTCCAGGGCGCCGCGCTGGGCCGTCGCCGAGCAGTTGGCGAACATCCAGTCCATGCCGTTCTCGCTGACCAGGCGGATGAGGCTCTCGGTCAGTTCCTCGACGGTCTCGTTGAAGGCCTCGCTCGGGCTGTGGCCATTGGCGCGCAGGACGTCGTACTGGGCTTCCATGACGCCGGCCAGGGCGCCCATGAGCACGCCGCGCTCGCCGGTCAGATCACTGTAGACCTCGCCCTCGAAGGTGGTCGGGAAGAGGTACCCGGAGCCGACCGCGATGCCGAGGGCCAGGCAGCGCTCGTAGGCGCGGCCGGTGGCGTCCTGGGCCACGGCGAAGCTGGAGTTGATGCCGGCGCCCGAGAGGAAGTTGCGGCGCACCGAGGTGCCGGAGCCCTTCGGGGCCACCAGCAGCACGTCGACATCCGGCGGCGGGATGATGCCGGTCTGGTCCTTGTAGACGATCGAGAAGCCATGCGAGAAGTAGAGGGCGTCGCCGGGCTTCAGGCAGCCCTTGACGATCGGCCAGATCGCCTTCTGGGCCGCATCCGAGACCAGCACCTGCACCACCGTCGCGCGCCGCGCCGCCTCGTCGATCTCGAAGAGCGTCTCGCCCGGCACCCAGCCGTCGGCGATGGCGCGGTCCCAGTCACGCTTGAAGGCGCTGGACTGGCCGATGATGACATTGAAGCCGTTGTCCTTCATGTTCAGGGCCTGGGCCGGGCCCTGGACGCCATAGCCGATGGCGGCGATGGTCTCGCCCTTGAGGACCTGGAGGGCCTTGGACATCGGGAACTCATCGCGGGTGATGACCTCTTCCTTCACGCCGCCGAAATCGATGATAGCCATGCTGACGAATCCTTTCTGCTCTTCCTTCGGCCACGATCCCGCCCCCTTCTGAAGACGAGGCCGGGCGCACCACATGCAAATCCGTACTGTAGCCTTCCCTTAGGGCTCCTGCAACCCTCAGCGCAGGCCGGTCGTCTCGTCGAGGCCGCCGAGGAGGTTCATGCACTGCACGGCCTGACCGCTGGCGCCCTTGGTCAGGTTGTCGATGGCGCTGGAGAGCAGGATGCGGCCGGTGCGGCTGTCGAAGGCGCAGCCGATCTCGCAGCGGTTGGTCAGGGTGACGTGCTTGGTGTCGGCGAGGCTGCCGCGCGGCAGGACACGCACGAAGGGCTCGGCGTCGTAGGCCTCGTGCAGGGCCGCCTCGACCGCCTCCAGCGTCGCTCCCGGCATGGCCTCCAGGACGATGGTCGAATGGATGCCGCGGTTGACGGGAATGAGGTGCGGCAGGAAGCTCATCGCCAGGGCCGGCACGCCGGCGGCCAGGGCGAGTTCCTGCTCGATCTCCGGGAGGTGGCGGTGACCGGTGATCTTGTACGGCCGGACGCTCTCGTTGCACTCCGGGAAGATGTACTCCAGGTCGACCTTGCGGCCGGCGCCCGAGACGCCGCTGAGGGCCGCGGCGAGGATGTTCCCGGGTCGCGCCAGGCCGGCCGCCAGTACCGGCGCCGTCGGCAGGATGATGCTGGTCGGGTAGCACCCGGCGCAGGCCACCAGGCGGGCCTGACGGAGGGCCTCGCGGTAGCGCTCCGGCAGGCCGTAGACGGCCTCGCGCAGGAGCTCCGGCGCGGGATGCGCCGCGCCGTAGTAGCGCTCGTAGACGGCCGTGTCGCGCAGGCGGAAGTCGGCGCTGATGTCGATGACGCGGACGCCCCTGGCGAGCAGCGGCACGGCGAACTCGGCGGCGACGCCGTGGGGCAGGGCGAGGAAGGCCACCTCGGCGCGCTCGGCGATCTCGTCGATGCTCGGGGCGCTGAAGGTCAGCGGCGCCTCCATGTAGCGCGGGAAGACCTTCCCCAGGGGCTGCCCGGCGTACTGACGGCTGGTGACGCAGGTGATCTCGACCTGCGGATGCGCCAGGAGGAGCCGCACGAGCTCCTCCCCTGAGTAGCCCGACGCGCCGACAATCGCGACCCTGATACCGGCCATGGTCCGGACCTCCCGTACTGCTTGGCCACACCCACCCATAAAAAAACCGGACCGGCTTGGCGTCGCCGGCCCGGCTGGAATCTACCGCGGTACCTACTCTCGTCTCTGCGTCGCCAGGACGACCCTCAGCGCTTGGAGAACTGGAAGCGCTTGCGGGCGCCGGGCTGGCCGGACTTCTTGCGTTCCTTGACGCGCGAGTCGCGGGTGAGCATGCCGCTCTCCTTGAGCACGCCGCGCAGCTCGCTCTTGGCGAGCTGGAGGGCGCGGGCGATGCCATGGCGCAGGGCGCCGGCCTGGCCCATGGGGCCGCCGCCGCGGATGTTCGCCACGACGTCGTAGGCACCGGTGGTGCCGGTGATCATCAGCGGCTGCGTCACATAGCTGCGCACCGTATCGTTCGGGAAGTACTCGGTGAAATCCTGCTTGTTCACCTTGACCTTGCCCGTACCCGGCGCCAGGCGGACCCTGGCAACCGCACACTTGCGCCGGCCCACAGCCAGAATTTCGTCTTTCGCGACAGCCATTATACGCGTTCCTCTTTAGGCCGGACCGGCCTTGGCCGGGCGGCTCTGCAATCCCTTACAGCGCGAGCTTCTCCACCTTCTGCGCCTCGTGGCGGTGCTCAGGGCCGGCATAGACCTTGAGCTTGCGGAACTGGGCCCGGCCGAGGCGGGTGCGCGGCATCATGCCCCAGACGGCCTGCTCGATGAGGCGCTCGGGGTGCTTCTGACGCACGACCTTGGCGATCTGACGCTTGAGGCCGCTCGGGTGACCCGAGTAGTCCTCGTAGATCTTCTGGGTTTCCTTGTTGCCGGTCAGCAGCACCTTCTCGGCGTTGATGACGACCACGAAGTCGCCGCAGTCGAGGTGCGGGGTGAAGGTCGGCTTGTGCTTGCCGCGCAGGATGTCGGCGAGGCGAGTCGCGAGACGCCCCACGACCTGGCCTTCGGCATCCACCACCCACCACTTACGATCGATTTCGTCCGGCTTGGGCAAGTACGTTTTCATCGTCACCGACTCGAACTGTATAGACACACAAAAGTAGTTCCGGATAACAAAGATCGTTAAACTAGTCCGCTCATGCAGTCCTGTCAACCCGGCGCGGCATCGGTCGGGGCAACTTTCGCGTTGTCGGCCTTGGACATAAGGGCCGCGAGGGCGCTTCCGGAGCATAGACCGAGCCACGGCTGGCCGGTCGCCAGGCGTGCCAGGGTGGCCCCGAGTTCGTTGCCGGCGGGGTCGGTATCAGGCAGATCCGGGAAGGCGCGACGGCGGCCGTCCAGGGTGACCTCGAGGCGCTGGTCGCGGCAGCGCCGGCCGGCGCGGTCGATGGCGAAAGCGGCAGCGGCCCGGGCCTGGCCGCGCTCGGCCTCCAGGGTCACCGTCCACAGGCCCAGCGCCGTCGCCGCCGGGTGGCATGCCACCGCGACGGCGTCCGGGGCGTCGCCGGCCAGCCAGAGGCCGAGGTCGAGGGCGCCGGGACGGCAGCCCGCGGCCGCGTCAGGGGCGCTGACCTCGACCCGCACGGCCCGCACCCGGCCGAGGATGCCGCCGACCACGAACTCGCGCAGTCGCGCGAAGGCCGGCACAAAACGCCAGCCGCCCACGACCGCCAGGCGGCCGAGAGCCGCCAGGCGGGCCCGACGCACTGCGACGCTCCCGAGCGGCGCCGCGGCACCGCGCGCCAGCACCGGCCGACGGTGACGCAGGAGCGCGCGCCAGGCGCCCTCGGACAGGGCGCCGTCGAGGCAGAGGTCGATCAGGTCCGCCGTCAGGCAGGCCTCGTCCAGACCGGGCGACACCACGACGTCGTGACCCGCCTGGCGGTACCAGTGCGACTGTGCCGCGGCGGCTTCACCGGCTCCCATGACTGCGACGCGCATCGTCGAGGCGGCTCCAGGGCTGCGGGCACGTCCGGCGCCGGCGCCCGTCTCCCGGACGCCGGCCGGACACGCCGGGTTGCTGAATCGGCGGCGTTCCCTATCCTCTTAATAGTATAGGGTCCGGCGCCCGGGGCGCCAGCGCCGCCCGACGGCGCCGTGGACGGCGCCGGTGGTCGCGCTCGGCTCGCGCGACCTACTTACCGCGTCGCGGGTCGAGGGTGGGCGCCACGAACCGAGTGGCGCTCCCCCGGGCGCGGCCGGCGCCCGGGAGGTGGTCCACGGACGGCGCTGCGGACGGCGCCGGTGGTCGCGCTCGGCTCGCGCGACCTACGTGCCGAGCCTGCGGGGCGGCGGTGGGCGCCACGAGCCGAGGGGCGCTCCCCCCCCTCTGCGTTGCTCCGCGCCCTCTGCGGCAGCATCCCGCCTCCCCCATCCGTGTCCATCGGTGTCCATCCGTGGTTCTCTTTCCCCTCTCCTCCCTCTCCCATTCGCCCAATCCGCCCCATTCGCGGTGGAATCCCCTCCCCTCGCCCTCGCCCCTTGGCGCTCTTGGCGGCTTGGCGAGGGAACTCCCCTCTTACCTTCCCCACCTCCAACCGCACGGTGGTCAGTCTAGAACCTCTCGCCCTTATGGGCTTTGAGGGCAACGTCGGCCCAGCGATTGAGCCAGTCGTGCCCGAAGGCGGGCGCGAGCGGTGCGTCATCGCCCGTGGCGATCATGCGTTCCCGCAGCCAGCCGTGGTGGTCGCGGAGCAGGTCGGCGCAGGCCGGGTCGTTGACGCGGTTATGCAGCTCCCCGGGATCGGCTTCCAGGTCGAAGAACTGCCAGGGCTTCAGGCCCTCCGCGCCGCCGCCCAGGACGACATACTTATAGCGCCGGCTGCGGAAGGCGCGCCAGGTGCGCTGGTGGAAGACGACGCCCGGGCGCACTTCGGCGACAAACTCGAGCATGACGCCCGGCCGGTCGAGGGCCTCGGCCCCGGCCTCGCCGCGCACGAGGGGCGTGAGATCGACGCCGTGCAGCGGCTCACGCGACCCGGTCGGAAGGCCGCACAGCCCGAGGAGGGTCGGGAAGAGGTCCTCGGTGCAGGTGGGCTCCGGCAGGACCCGCCCGGCGGGTATGCCGCGGCCGGGTCCCCAGACCATCAGCGGCACCCCGGTCGACTCCTCGAGCGGGTACTGCTTCTCGTGGAGCGCGTGGCTGCCGCCGAACTCGCCGTGGTCGGAGGTGAAGACCACGATGGTGTCGCGGTCCTGGCCAGTCTCGCGCAGGCTCGCCATGAGTCGGCCGACGTTGTCGTCGATCTGCTCCAGCATGGCGTAGTACAGCGCCCGAGAGCGCAGGAGCGCCCCGCGGTCGGAGGGCGGCCGGCGGACGCTCCAGGCGGCGGCGGCCAGTTCCTCGTGGTCGGGGGCGACCATGAAGTTCTCGGGCAGGACGAGGTCGCGGTCGAGCCACTTCCGTTCGTAGGCGTCCGGCACCTCGAAGGGCGGGTGGGGGGCCTCGATCGAGAGGGCCAGCGCGAAGGGCCGGTCCCGCCGGCGACGCGCCAGATAATCGCCGGCCAGCTCGAAGAGCCCGTCGGTCTGGTGGCCGCGGATGGGATGCGGCGTGGGGTCGTCGTCCTCGAACCAGGCGGTGTCGTAGTAGTTGTTGCGGAACTCGAAGCCGAACCACCGCGACCAGCGCCCCTGATGCTCGCGTGGCACCGGCCGGTTCATGAGGCCTGGCCCCAGCCCCCCGGAGAGGTGCCATTTGCCGATGTAGATGGACTCATAGCCGGCCTCGTTGAAGACGTCGGCGAGAGTCCGCTCAGCCGGCGACATCCGCCAGAGGATGGCCGGCACCATGCGGCTGTGGGCGTAGTGGCCGGTCATGAGGCTGAAGCGGTAGGGCACGCAGACCGGGTAGGTGGAGCAGGCGGCGTCGAAGCGGACGCCCTCCCGGGCGAGGGCGTCGAGGTTGGGCGTCACGGCGTTCGGGTCGCCATGGCAGGCCAGCGCGTCACGCCGGAGCTGGTCACACAGGATGAGCAGGAGGTTGGGCTGGGACACGGGGTGTGGCTCCTCAATGACGTAGGGGGTCCGCCGCGTGTATCCTGATTCTCGGGCGATCGCAGGCTCCCGGCGGGATCTCGACGCATGGGGTTGAGGCCGCGCGGCCATTCGCAGTCAGTCCTGTCGGTACTCGTCTTCAGCGCCGGATGACGACCTCCAGCGGGGTCTGGCGCGCCGGGTCCTCGGCGGCGCGGACGACGCAGACTCGCCGGGCTGCGTCGAAGGCGATCGCGACGGCCTGGCCGTTGACCTTGACCGCCCTCGGGGCGCTCTCGAGGTGCAGCTCGATCCGGTAGCACCGCCGGGATGGCATACCGTCGTACTCACCGCGGCGGGGCGAGACCGCCAGCCGGACGCTCCGCGCCGTCGCCCGGCAGGCGATGGCGGTCTCGGCGACGCGGCCGGCCTGGTAGTCGAGGCTGACGCCGTCGTCCTCGTAGAGCGTCGTCCGGCTGTCGCCGTCAGGGTAGACGTCCAGGGTGATCTCTTCGGCAGGCCGGTCGCCGGTGTAGTCGACGGCGGGACCCATCGGGATGATGGCGCCCGACCGCACCAGGAGCATGCCGCCGCGGTCGGGCGGGTGTTGCAGGGGTATCGTCGCCGGGCCTTCGTGGACAGCGCCGGTCCAGAAGTCGATCCAGCGTCCGGCGGGGAGGTAGAGGCTCTCGGTGAAGGCGCCGGTCAGGAGGGCATCGCCGAGGAGGTACTGCCGAGTGCAGTCGGCGCAGGCCGGGTCGTCCGGCGCCGCCAGCGGCATGGCCCGCAGGATCGGCAGGCCGGTGCGGTAGGCCACGTGCGCCGCCGAATAGAGGTAGGGCAGAAGACGGTAGCGAAGGCGCGCATAGAAGGTGAACATGGCCAGGAGGTCGCGCCCCTGGAACCACGGCTGGTTGTACATGTGCCATGAGAGGACCTGCGACCACGGCTGCAGGAAACCGAAGTGGATGCCGGCGGGCGAGAAGACCTCCATATCGCAACTGGTATTCGAGTGCCCGGAGAGCCCGTGGTTGAGCATGCTGACCAGGGGCCCGGCGTTGCCGCCGGTGTCGCCCGCCCAGGTGGCGGCGTACTGCTGGATGCCGGCATAGCCGCCGGCGCTGCTGATCATGGCACGGCGGCCGGTGTGGGCCTCGAAGCCGAGGGCCATCTGCTTGCCGAGCAGGAGCGGGTAGAGGTTATGCATCTCGGCGTCGGTCATGCCGTTGCGCCAGAGGCGGTCGGGGTGGAAGAGCACCTGGTTGGCGCCGTCGAGCTTGAAGGCCGACGCACCGTCATCGACGAAGCGCTTGAGGTGCTCGAACCACGGCACGCCGGTGCGGGTGATGCGGTCGCTGTAGGTCGGCTGGAGGTGCGGGTCCTGCACCAGATCGCCCGGCGCGGCCCGCAGGTCGGCCGCGTCGAGCGGCTTCCACTCATGGCCGAGGAGGCGTTCCTCGTACTCGCTGAGGTCGTAGTTGCAGCACAGCCAGAGGCTGAGTCTGAAGCCCATGTTGGCCAGGCCCGCACAGAAGGTGCTGTGCTTCGATTGTGCCAGCCAGGTGGGAATATGGAAGCGCTCCTGGCTCCAGTCCTTGTCGACGCTGTAGTCGTAACGGTGCTCCATCCAGCCGGGCTCCAGGCCGATGGTATCGCAGGGAATGCCATGGCGGCGGAACTCGTAGGCCTCATAGAGGACATCACGGGCGCGCACACCGCGTTCATCGCAGACGAAGGTAAGGCCGTACCCCGCGAGCGGCAGGAGCCGTGGCCGGCCGGTCAGGGCGGTGTAGTGATTCAGGAGTTCGGGGAGGCTCTCGCCGGCGATCAGGAAGAGGTCCAGGCCGCCGCGCTCGGCGCTGAACACGAGACGCTCCGGATCGGCCGCGCCGGCGTCGAAGCGGTGGAACCAGGTCGTGTTGACGAAGGCCGCCCAGCCGCCAGTGCTCATGAAGAACGGAATCGGCGCGTAGCTGGCGACGTTGCGCACCGCCATGCGGCCGGCCGAGCCGCGGCGCTGGATGCGCTCACGGTCCGCATCGCCGCCGCCGTAGAGCCGCTCGCCAGGGCGCAGGGCAAGGGCGACACGGAAGCCTTCCTGCCAGCGCGACCGCGGCGGCTCGGCCGTCGACACCAGCTCGCGACCGGCGGCCGTACTCAGCCGCAGCCGGCCGTCATCACAGCGCACCCGCAGTACGGCCGCCATCGTGCGGAACTCGACCTCACCGCGGCGGCGCCGTACGGAGACCTCGACCGGCGGCCAGTCGCGCCGAAGGATGCCATAGCGCTCCAAGGCGCCCTCGTGCACCGCACCGGCGGCATCGAGTCGGACGCGGAAGAGATGCGGGGACCGGACGTCGACCCGCAGCAGTGACCCGTCAGCCAGGGTCACGTCGTGATGGACTGTCTCCAGCATACCTGCCTCCCTTTACCGGCCCCCCTGGCGACCACGCCGCCCGGTCGCACCCACGCCACGCCGCGGCCGGCGCGACCCGCCGCGCCGCCGGCACGGCCGCGGCGGCAGAACGCGCCCCCGCGCGGTGCGTGACCCCGCCAGGCCTTGCCGCTCAGAGTCGGTAGAGCTCACGGGCGTTGCCGCAGCTGATGCGCTCGATGCTCTCCTCGGAGGCGCCGGCGGCGCGCAGGAAGCCGACCATCGAACCCACGCAGGGCGGGAAGGGATTCTCGCCGCTGCGCACGTCGAACATGGTGCCGTACGGCTGAAACGGCGGACCGACCCGGGTCACCCAGTCGGTGCCGGCCAGGATGCGGTTGTGGGAGATCTCGCGCAGGGTCCGCGCCAGGGCCCGGCACTGGAAGTCGCGGATCTCGATCCAGAAGTTCTCCGGGCAGGCCCCGAACGAGCCCTGCAGGACATCCAGGTACATATCCGCCCACGGGATGTAGTCCGGCGTCGGGCCGCAGCCGATGGCGTGCGCCAGGACGTAGGAGGCCTCGGGCACGCGCTGGGCCACACCGAGCAGATCGGCGATGTGGAAGATGCCGTCGCCGGAGGTCTCGTCACGGTAGCGCCCGCCCTGCCGGCGCGGCCAGCAGTACGTCCCCAGATGCACCTGCACCGGCACGCGATGCGCCACGGCATGCCGCACCACACGCTCGCCGGCGTCGCTGTCCAGGCGGTAGTTCATCATGTACTGCAGCATCTCGCCGAGCTGGACGAAGCCCCACTCGCCGAAGCAGCGGTCCATGATGCGCAGCGACGCATCGAGGAAGTTCGGGTTGATCGTGCAACTGCCGTAGAGCCGCCCCGGCGCCCGGCTGACCAGGTCATGGACGAAGCGGTTGGCGACCTCCATGCCCTCGGGGTCCTGAAGAACCTGGCGGGTGTACCAGCCGTCGCAACTGACCACGAAACGCAGGTCCGCGTCGCAGCCGTCCAGGACCGCCAGGAGGTCGTCGAGGAAGCGCTCGCGACGGCGGCCGTCGGGGCCGATGTCCGAGACGTGAATGTGCGTGTCGATCCAGCATCGCCGCATAGCGTCATGCCTCCCCGACGACCGTGAGCGCGCGACCGGCCTGGCTTACCGGGTCTTGCCGGTGGCGTCCTTGACCCGCGGCAGGCTTGGCGCCGCCAGGATCCGGCGGATCTCGAAGTAGTCCTCGCGGTCGAGAGTCCGCCCCATCACGCCGGCCGCCTCGCGGATCTGCGCCGCGGTCTTGATGCCCACCACCGCCACCTGGATGGCCGGGTGCATCAGGGTCGCGGTCAGGACGAGCTGATAGATGGACATGCCGTAGCGCTCGGCGATCGGCTTCAGCTCGTGGACCGCCCCGCACAGGGCCCGGAAACGCTCGCCCTGGAAGTCGGGGTGGTGCTGGCGGAAGTCGGTGAAGGTCTCGCTGCCGGTGTACTTGCCGGTCAGGAGGCCCTTGTGCAGGGGCGAGTAGACCATCACGCCGACATTCTCGGCCTCGCAGTACGGCAGGAGGTCCTTCTCGATGCCGGCATCGACCAGGCTGTAGGGCGGCTGGCAGACCGCGTAGTCGCCGAGGTGCCGCAGTGCCCGGAAGTGCTCGACCGGGTGGTTGCTGACGCCGTAATGCCGGATCTTGCCCCGCTGACGCAGCTCCTCGAGCACGCCGGTGATCTCGCGCATCGGCGTCAGGACGTCGACCAGATGCAGGAGGTAGATGTCGATGCAGTCGGTGCCCAGGCGCTTCAGCTCGATGTCGCAGCGCTGGCGCACATGCGCGGCCGAGAGATCCGGATAGCGCGAGCTGTCCGGGCGGAAGTGATTGAAGACCTTGGTGCAGACCACCACCTTGTCACGCGGCACCTCGGCCAGGAACTCGCCGAGGACCTTCTCGCCCAGGCCGTCGCCGTAGGCGTCGGCGGTGTCGAAGAAGGTCACCCCCGCATCGAAGGCGGCATGCATCGCCTGCAGGACTTCCTGACGCGGCTGGTCGCCCCAGAAACGCGGACTGAGCTGCCAGGTGCCGAAGCAGACCGGACTCACCTTCAGGCCGGTCGAACCAAAGACGACGGTGTGTGCCATGATCGTCGAGCCTCCTGGGAAGAGCCCACACCTGCAGGCCAACCCACGGCGACTATAGCACCCCTCCCCGCGCCTGGACAGGCCGCGCGGCGGCCGGGCAGGGCTGTTTGAAAGTCCGGTTCTGGCACCCCTTCAGGGTGACCAGGCGGGCGCTGACGCGATCTTCGATCAGCCCTGGCGGCCGGGTGCAGGACAGGTTTGTCGGCCGGGCGCGGACCTGGAGTCCGGGCTCTTCCGGCAACTGCGTACTTCCTGGATTGGAGCCTGGTGGGTTCGGGAACGGGTAAGGCATTGGCGGGGACTGCATCCCGATGCCCTCGTCGAGACCAGTCCGGGGGAGTCCAGTAAAGGCGAGACGGACGCCCCCCGTCCTCACCCGAAGTCCGCCGTTGCCGGATGAACCGGAATTCTCGCCTGCAGGTTGTGGTGACACCTGTAGAACAGGTCCCGACAGGGTGCCCAATCCCGAGTTGGGGAAGTCCAGATCTGGATCGGGCATCGCTATCGAAATCGCCAGGAGTGCCGTTCTGACCAGAAAGGACCGGACGTCGATCCCGATAGCGATACCGATAGCGATCACGATAGCGATCACGATAGCGATCACGATAGCGATCACGATAGCGATACCGATAGCGATCACGATAGCGATCACGATAGCGATACCGATAGCGATCACAATAGCGATACCGATAGCGATACCGAGGAACCGAAATCCTACGAGGATGATCCTCTTGACTTCTTCACACCGACAGGAATGTCATGCACCCCCCCTTGCAACGCCGACGGAGCTGCTCTAGAATTAACCGGCCCATGCCGACCAGCCAGGGGATGACCATGACACACCAACGCCCGCGGTTCCGCCGCCTGCTGCTGACCGTCGCCAGCCTGCTCCTCGGGTCGCTCGCCTCGCCGGCCGCCCCCGCCGACCTGACCGTCTTCGCCGGCGGCCGTGCCGGGATCTCCCTCGACGTCGACTTCGAGGCGTTCGACGGCAAACCGGGGGAACTCGAGGAAAAGACGCTGGCGGACTTCCGCCGCTGCTTCCGTGCCATCACCGGTCATGACCTGCCGACTGCCGCCGCCGGCCTGGTTCCCCTCCGCGCCAGGCGTGGTCCCGCCGATCCGGATGCACCCCGTCCCTTCGGCCTCGACGCCGGCGACTGCGCCATCGACGTCTCGGCCGACGCCATCGTGCTCACCGCACCGCGCACCCTCGGCATCGTCAACGGACTCTACGCCATCCTCGATGGCTGGGGCTGCCGCTGGGTCCTGCCCGGCGACCTGGGTGAAGTCATCCCCACCGCCGACACACTGGCACTTGCCGCCGGCCGCCGTGTTATCCGCTCCGGGCTGGACAGCCGCGTCGATTCGGACTGGCGGCAAGGCGACGATTACCCCGACTGGCTCCGCCGCAACCGCCGCGCCCGCCAGACCTGGATCACCGCCCAGCATTACTGGCTCCACGCCATTCCGCCTGCAACCTACTTCGAGGAACACCCCGAGTACTTCGCCCTGATCGGCGGCAGGCGCGTCCCCTCGCAGCTCTGCACCTCCAACCCCGAGGTACGCGAGCTGATGGTCCGCAAGGCCCGCGAGTTCTTCGCCAGCCACCCGACCGCCGACAGCTTCCCCATGGACCCTGCCGACAACTTCGATCACTGCCAGTGCGAGGCCTGTGTCCGGCTTGACACCCCCGGCGAGCTGTGCGGCGGCTACCCCTGCGTCAGCAACCGCGTCGCCGCCTTTGCCAACGACGTCGCCGAGCGTCTTGCCGCCGACTACCCCGACAAGCTGGTCGGCTTCTACGCCTACGCCAACAAGAAGAATCCCCCCACCCTTCCGCTTAACGACCGCGTCGTCATCGGCTACACCCGCGATTCGTCCTCGCTCCTGCACCTCATCCCCCACGACGCCGTCTCGTCCTCGGTCGCCTACTGGCACGACCTCGAACGCTGGCAGGCCGTCTGCCCGCGCATCTACGCCTACGAGTACGACCCCATCAGTTGGATCGGCGGCCTCCCCTGCCCGATCTATCTCGAACGCGCCAAGGCCCTCCAGCGGCAGGCTGCCATGGGCCTCATGGGCGCCATCGACGACATGGGGCCCCGCGCCGACGCCACCCTCTTCGTCAATCGCTACCTCGCCGCCCGCTTCGAGGCCAGCCCCCAGCTCGACCCGGAAGGCGAGCTGGCCGCCATGTGCAACGCCTTCTTCGGCCCCGTCGGCGATCACCTCAACCACTACTACCTGACCCTCGCCGCCTCCACCGACACCCCGATCGACATCCGCTTCGGCATCGCCGGCTACGAGCGCATCTTCACCCCCGAACAGATCGCCACCGCCCGTGCCCACCTGCAGCGCGCCCTGGACGACCCACGCCTTGCCGCGCTCCCCCTGATCCGCCGGCGTGTCCACATGGTCGACCTCGCGCAGACCTACCTGGAACGCTTCCTCACCTTCAACTGGAACCTCGACAAGCCCGATTACGACCGCTCTCAACAGGACGCCCGCCGCATCGACGAGGCGATCGACGCCCTGGCCGCCGCCGGACCCCACTACATCGATGCCCAGGACGCCAAGCGCCGCACCACCACCTCCGTCATGAAGGGCCTGGCCCGACACTTCCCCGACACCATGCGCTTCTTCCGCTCCTGGGACCTCGTCGGCCCCTTCGACAACCAGCAGCGCGACGGCATGGTCGTGGCCGCCCCGCTCACCCGCACCGACGGCGCCTACCGCCTCGCCGACGCACCCGCCGCCGCCACCGCCTACACCTCCCCCGAAGGCTTCGTCGACTTCGATCTCGCCTTCGCCGACCGGGACACCGCCGGGCGCCCCTTCTACGCCTACGCCGCCACCACCGTCACCGTGCCGGAAGCCCGTTCCGCCCAGCTCAGGACCTCCAGCTTCCATCCCTACAAACTCTGGCTGAACGGCACGCTCGTCTACCAACGCGTACACATGGACGCCGACTGCCCCGACAAGGTCAAGACCCCGATTCACCTGACCGCCGGCGACAACCAGCTCGTCGTCATGGTCGCCCGCAACGGCGCCAACACCACCGCCCACTGGGGCTTCTGGCTGAGAGTCGCCAATGCCGACGGAAGTCTTCTGGAACCGCAC
>JAAYZO010000217.1 GCA_012514865.1 Lentisphaerota bacterium
AGGGCCTCTGTGCGGCCCTGGGCGAGCTTCTCGACCGGGTGCCGCCGGATGGCGCCGTGCCGGGTGAATCATGAACGACGCCAGACCATCACGGTCGGTCCTGGTGACCGGCGCCACGGGCCTGGTCGGCTCGGCGGTGCTGTCGCGCCTGGTGGCCGAGCCGGATCTGGCGATCCACGTCCTGGTCCGCCCCGGTCGTGACGCCAGCCCGCCGGAGCGCCTGGCGGCCCTGGGGCGTTACCTCGGCCGGCCCGACCTGGCGGACCGCGTGGTCGTCCACGCCGGCGATGTCGCCTTGCCGCGGCTGGGGCTCGGGGCGCAGGCGGCCGCCCGCCTGGCGGCCACGACGACGGACGTCATCCACGCCGCCGCCGCGGTGGCCCTCGACCCGGACGACCCGGCGGTGCTCGCGGCGAATGTCCTTGGCACGCGGCACGTCCTCGAGCTGTTTGCGCCGCACAGCCGGCTCTTCCTGGTCAGCACCGCCTACGTCGCCGGCCTCTGCCCGGACGTCTTCCGCGAGGCCGACCTCGACGTCGGCCAGGCCTTCCGCAATGCCTACGAGCGCAGCAAATTCGACGCCGAACGCCTGGTCCGCGCGGCCTACCTGGGCGCGGCCGGCTCACTGACCGTCTGCCGGCCGTCCATCGTCGTCGGCGAGTATGCCACCGGGCGGGCTCTCAAGCTGATGAATCTCTACCAGATGCTGCGCCTCCTGGCCGGCTTCGCCCAGCGCCACCCCGGCGCCGAGTTCGCGCTGGAGCACGACCCCGAGTCGACGCAGAACTACATCCCGGTCGACTGCCTCGCCGCCATGATCCACGAGGTCTTCACACGCCCCGCGTGCTGGGGGCAGACCTACCACATGGTCAACGACCGGCCGGTGCGCAACGCCGACTTCCGTGCGATGCTCGAGGCGATCCTGCCGATCCGGATTGTCAACCGCGCCCTGACGGCCTCCGACCCGGCCTTCAACCACGCCGCCGTGCGCCGCTCGCGCGACTACCTCGCCTACCTGCGGGCCGGGCCGCGCTTCCACTGCGCCAACCGCGACCGCCTCAGCAGCGCCGCGGCGCCGATGGCCTTCAGCCAGGCCTTCCTCGAGAGGCTCCTGCGTTTCGGCACCGGGCCGCAAGGGGGTCGCCATGCCAGCGTCGGCCTCTGACTACTTCGAGGGCTTCCTCAGCCGCCACTGCAACCGCCCGCTCCTCGAGGGCTTCGACGCCCTCGACGCGGCCTTCTGCATCCACCTCCGCGACCACGACGAGTTCTGGAATCTCCGCCTGGAGGCCGGCCGGATTGTCGCCATCGAACGTGGCGAGACGGGCGCCGGCGCCGTACGCTATGAGGTCGACACGGAGGCCTTCTGGGCGATCGTGCGAGGTCAGCTCTCACCGCAGGCGGCCTTCTTCGCGCGCCGCACCGAGATCGCGGGGGACCTCTTCCTGGGGCTCAAACTGGCGAAGGTCCTGGGGCTTTTCTTCGCACGTTATCCCTTCACGGAGACTGCCGCGCATGAGCACGGAGCCTGATCTCCTCAGCGAGACCCTAAGCGTGACGACGGCGCCGGAGGTGGTCCTCGAGGCCACGATCGGCTACCACGACGACACGACCCTGGACCGCATGGTGGTCCTCTTCCCGCCGCACCCCTGCCTCGGCGGCGACAGCGCCAACAACGTCATCACCGCGCTGTTCCGCGAGGCCGTTTCCCGAGGCGCCCTGGCCATGAGCTTCGACTACCGCGGCGTCCGCGAGGGCCACCTCGGCGGCCGCAGCCTCCTGGCCGTCTGGGACGACTTCGAGGCCGCCGGCCGGTTCGACCCGGTGGTGGCGGACGCCCTGGCGGTGATCGGGCACGTCCGCGACAGCGTCTGCCCGTCGGCGGCGCTGTGGTACGCCGGCTACTCGTTTGGGAGCCTGGTGGCGCTGCAGGCCGCCCACCGCCTTCGCCCGGCGGGCCTCGCCGGCATCTCGCCGCCGCTCCTGGCCTACGACCTGGCGCCGTGGCTGGCCCTGACGCCGCCGCCGCGGTGGTGGCTGGCGCCGACGGATGTCTTCTGCCCGACCGGGGCCCTCGAGGGCCTCGGCGTCGAGCCGCGCCACATCCACGTCTTCCCGGGTGACGACCACTTCTTCCGCGGCACCGAGCCGGCCCTGGCGCAGGCCGTCCTGGATGACCTGCTGGGCGCCGCCGAGCCGATCGCAACGGAGGGCCCCTCGACATGACCGCCACGCATTCCCCCAGGCGCATCGTGGTCCTCTGCGGTCACCCGCTCAAGGACAGCTACTGCGCCAGCCTGGCCCGGGCCTATGCCGAGGGCGCCCGCGAGGCCGG
>JAAYZO010000029.1 GCA_012514865.1 Lentisphaerota bacterium
ACGTCGTGGAGATGGTCCTGGCCGACCAGGATAGCTGGGACCGCTACGAAGCGGCCAAGTGGCTCACCATGCGCCGCTGGCTCGAGGCCAACCCCGGCGACCCGTTCGCAACGGAGGTCCGGGCCACACTGAACGCGGAACCAGAGCGCTACGTCACCTACTCACGCGAGTACCTGGGCTGGGGCGTCTTCGCGCTGATGGCGCGGTGAGGAGGCGGCTCGGCAGACGATGTCTCGCCGTGTTCTCTCCGGCGTCCGGCGCGCCGGGACCTGCGCAGGGGTACGCATGCCACCTCCCGGCCGGCACCCGGGAGGTCCACGGATGGCGCCGCGGACCTACGTGCGGCACCCGGGAGGCCCACGGACGGCGCCGCGGACCACCGTGCCGCGCGCTGTGACAGTGGCGGCGCGCGGGGTATAGTGCCGGACGAGGGGCCGGCAGTGCCGCCGGGTCCCCCGGGGGTGTCCCACCAGAGGCAGCGACGAGACCATGAGCACCTGCGCTTTGCTGAATGATCGTTTTGGCCTGACGGACCAGTTGCGTTTCGTGGCCGGTCCGGGCGGCCTGGTGGTGGCCGAGGCAGGCAACGACGCCGGCCGCGCCAGCGTGGCGCTGCACGGCGCCCATGTCCTGTCCTTCGAGCCGCGCGGCGAGCGTCCGGTCCTGTGGCTGAGCCGGCGGAGCTGGTTTGCCGAGGACAAGCCGATCCGCGGCGGCATTCCGGTGTGCTGGCCGTGGTTCGGGGCGCATCCGTCCGACGCCTCGAGGCCGTCGCACGGCTTCGCGCGTCTGAGTCGGTGGGAGGTCCTCGAGACGGCGGCGGTGTCGTCGACCGAGACCCTGCTGCGGCTGGGCCTGCGCGCCTCCGAAGCCAGCCGGCGCTTCTGGCCGGAGGACTTCACCGCCGAGGTGGTCCTGCGCGTCGGCCGGTCTCTCGACGTGGCCCTGGTCATGCGCAACACCGGCCGCAGCCCCTGGACGACCAGCGCGGCACTCCACAGCTACTTCGCCGTCAGCGACGTCACCCGCGTGCGCGTCCTCGGCCTCGACGGCGCCGCCGTGGTCGACACCGTCGGCGCCGACCGCACTCCGCGGCCCCAGCGCGGCCCGGTGACCGTCGCGGCCGAGACCGACCTGGTCTTCACGGGGGTCACCGGCGACGCTCTCATCGAGGACGACCTGTGGCAGCGCCGTGTGCGCATCCGCACGGCCGGCAGCCGTTCGGCGGTAGTCTGGAACCCGTGGGTGGCCAAGGCCCAGCGCCTGCAGGACTTCGCCGACGACGAGTACCCCGGCATGCTCTGCGTCGAGACCGCCAACATCTTCAGCGACGCCCGCGCCCTGCCCCCGGGCAGCGAGCACTGCCTGCAGGCCACGATCAGCACCGAGCCCCTGCCCTGAGCGCGGCTCGACACCCGCCGGCCAGCGCCGCGGGGCGCGTGCCGTAGCCGTGTTAGTAGAGGTTAAAGTAAGACCGGAGGACCACCGCCATGCATCCGATCGGCATCAGCCAGCTCATCGCCGGCAACCGCAGCACCGAGGAGTTCCTCGTCGCGGCTCGAGACAACGGCTACGAGGCTGTCGAACTCTCGCTGCGCCCCCAGGGCGGCCTCACCCCGCAGACCACGCCAGCCGAACTCGACGCCATCGCCGAACGCGCCCGGGCTCTCGGGCTGACCATCGCCTCGGTGACCCTCGGGCACTGCACCGGCAACCTCCTCGCCACGGGCGCCGACCAGGAGACCTCCATCACCCAGACCGCCGCCGGCCTGGAGATGGCCGCCCGCCTGGGCGCCCCCGTGGCCCTGCACACCCTCGGGCGGCTCTCGCCCGACCTCTACTACGACGACGCCTACCGCCATGCCGTGGCGGCCCTGCGCCGCCTGGCTCCGACCGCCGAGCGCCTCGGCGTGGCCATCGCCTTCGAGTTCGTCTGGAATGGCTTCCTCTTCAGCCCCATGGAAGTGGCGCGCTTCCTCGACGAGGTCGGCAGCCCCGCCGTCGGCTTCTACTTCGACCCCGGCAACATGGCGGTCTTCCAGTTCCCGCATCACTGGGTGCGCATTGTCGGCCGGCGCATCAAGCGCGTCCATCTCAAGGACTGGAAGGGCAACGCCCTGAACGGCGGCTGGACGCCCCTGCAGGAGGGCGCCGTCGACTTCGCCCGCGTCATGGCCGAGCTGCGCGCGGCCGGCTACACCGGCCCGCTGATCAGCGAGGTCCCCGAGTCCCTGGCGACCCTGTCGGCCACCGCCGACGCCATCCGGCGCATCCGCGCGCTCTGAGATCCCGATGCCCGACGCCCTGCAACGCCGACGCGAGAACCGCGTCATCAACGGCGGTCTTGTCGCCAATGCACTCCTGGCGGCGCTCAAGACGACCGTCGGCATCATCGGCCATAGCAACGCGCTCCTGGCCGACGGCGTCAACGCCACCTCGGATGTCGCCTACTACGTCGTCGTCAAGGTCTGCCTGATCCTGGCACAGCGCCCGCCGGACCGCGAGCACCCCTACGGCCACCGCCAGCTCGAGAGCATCGCCGCGGTGGCCGTGGGGGCCTTCGTCGTGACCACGGGCATCGCGCTGTTCTGGGGCGCGGTCAACGACACCTACGACCTGGTCAAGGGCCTCAGCCCGCCCGTGCCGGTAGCCTCGGCGGCGCTCTGGGTGGCCCTGGTAACCATCGTCGCCAAGGTGATCCTGACGATCTGGTCGCGCCGCGTCGCTCGCGACACCGGCAACGCGGCCATCCTGGCCCTGGCGCGCGACCACCGCAACGACATCGTCTCCGGCGCCGGCGCGGCCCTGGGCATCCTGGGCAGCGTCTGCGGCCTGGACTGGGCCGACCCGCTGGTCGGCGCCGGTGTCGCCCTGGTGGTCCTGACCACCGGCGTGCAGATCCTGCGCGAGTCGGCGGCGGAGCTGATGGATGCCGTCCCGGGCGACGCTCTCGAGACGGAGGTGCGCGCCGCCCTCGCGGGCGTCGCCGGCGTGCGTGTCGTCGAGGAGGTCCTGGCCCACCGTTTCGGGCCCTACTTCGTCGTCCACGTCACCATCGGCATCGACGGCGCTCTCTCCGTGCGCGCCGGTGATGACATCGCCTCCGAGGTCGAGCGGGCGCTGCAGTCTGCCAACGCCCTGATCCGCCGGGTGACAGTCCACTACCACCCCGCCCACGCGACCTGACACAGCGCGCCCGCCCCCGGCCCAGGCCGCCGTGATCGCGGCGGCCAGCCAGGGGGGGCGCAGTCCCGGAGCCCCAGCCCGCGGCCCCAGTGGCCCTGGGGCCGCGGCAGGGGCCTTCCCAGAAAGGGACCCAAGCGACACCAGGGACTCCAGGATGGGTCACCGCCGATCCCCGTGCCGCTGAGGCCTCACGGCTTCCTGGCGTCCCTGGCGTCCCTGGCGTCCCTGGCGTCCCTGGCGTCCCTGGTGTCCCTGGCGTCCCTGGTGTCCCTGGCGTCCCCGGGGTTTCCGACCGCGTCCGCCCGGCGGGCGGTGGCTCGCATCTGCCAACAGTCTGGCTACAGTAGCCCTCCGGGCTGCCTGGCCTCTGCTCCCGTGGGCGCCATACGTGCGTGTCCCCAGGGCAGGCGGGCTGGCCGCTGTCGCCCCGAGACCCGCATAGCGCCACTGGCGCTGACGCAGAGCAACTACCATGGCCACTGTGTTTCGCAACTCCCGACGCGTCCTGGCAGCGCTGCGGCGCTGCCTGCCGCTGGCCCTGATCGGCCTGGCGGCGCCCTGGCTTGGCGCTGCGGACCTGCCGCTGAGCGTCGGGACGTACCGGCCGGCGACCCAGGCGAGGAACGACCACTACACCCTCACCGTGACCCTCGCCCCGCCGGCCGGCAGCCGCGCCCTCAGCGCTGTCGACCTCGCCTTTGCGGTGGTCGACGTCGACGACTACGCGCGGTTTGCCTGGGATGCGCAGGGCTACACCCTGGAGCGCCACCGCGACGGCGTTGCGGCGGTGCTCTGCCGCGACACGGCGCCCCTGCCGCCGTCGCTGGCCCGCGGCGGCGCCGTGGAGATCCGCTGCCGCGCCCACGTCCTCGAGGTCGTCGGGCCCTCGGGCCGTCTGGCACGCGTGCTCAATCCCGGCCTCGGCCGCGGCGCCCTGGCCAGCCGCACCGGCCCCGGCCAGGCCGAGGTGGCCGGCACCAGCTACCAGCGCGTCGAGCCGTTCACCTTCGGCGACGACTTCATGCGGACCGAAGAGGAGGCCGCCGACCTGGGCCTCTGGCAGCCGGCCAGCGGCCAGTGGCGGCTCTACTCGGTCATGGAGCGCATCCACGCCAACCCCGACGCGCGCATCCGCGAGGGCCGCGAGCCCGACGCCAGCCGCAGCCCGAATCCCTTCTCGCTCTCCGGGACCGGCCCCGACGGGGCTCTCATCCTCACCGGCCAGGCCTTCTGGTCCGACTATGAGGTGGCGGTCTCGGTGCGCTCGTTCCAGAGCGACGTCGGCCTGGTCTTCGCGGCCCGCGACGCGGAGACGCACTGGCTGGTGCGCTGGGGCCTGCACTCCCTGGGGCTGCGCCCGGCGCTCCTGGAGCTGATCGAGCGCCGCCAGGGCCAGGAGCGCCTCCTGGCGAGCGCCACGGTCACCGGCCGGGCCGAGGCGTGGTACCGCCTGGCGGTGCGCCAGTGCGGCGACGACATCCGCGTCCTGGTCGACGACGTCGAGGTCCTGCGCCAGCGCGACGCGACCTGCCGCGGCGGCCGCATCGGCCTTTACGCCCGCGGCACCCACGAGACCTACTTCGACGACGTCAGCGTGCGCTCACTCGACAGCCTCGAACTGGACACCCCGGCGCTGCTCGGCGCCGACGCCTGGCAGCCCCGCTCGGGCGACTGGGCGATGGATGCCGGCAGCGGCGAGTGCCGCTTCACCGGCCATGGCCAGCGCGGCTGGGGCGATGCCACCACGGCCGTCGCGACGCTCGGCTGGGCGAGCTGGCCGGCCCAGCGCTTCGAGACCACCGTCGAGGCGGCAGCGGACGCCGCCTTCGGCCTGGCCGTCGGCTATCGCGACGACGGCAGCCACCTCCGCATCCTCTGGCAACGACAGAACGGCGGGCGCGTCAGCGTCAGCCGCGTCGGCGCCGGCGGGACGAGCCTCCTGGCCGAGACCGCCTGTGCCCTCCCGGCGGACCGGCCGGTGCGCCTGGCGGTCGACACGCGCGACGGCGTCCTGCGCATCCAGAGCGACGACGTCACCCGCCTGCGCCTGCGCCCGGGCCCCGACGCCGCCGACCTGGCCGGGCCGGTCGGCCTCGTCGTCGCGGGACGCTCGCCGGCCACCTTCTCCGCCTGCCGGCTCTTCGCCGAAGCCGACGAGAACTGGGAAGCACCCGCCGCCGTGGAGCGCTTCGCCGATGACCCCTACATGCAGGGCTGGGCCTCGACGCGCTTCGCCTGGCAGCGACTGCGCCCCGAGGCCGCCGCCGAGGACTTCCCGCAGCGCTTCGTGCATCAAGGCGACTTCTACGGCGCCTTCCGCATCCGGGCGCCCGTCCAGGACCGCCTCGCCTTCTTCTTCGGCCTCGATGAGATCCAGCCCGGCCGCGGCTACAGCCTCGAGACACGGGTCGACCCCGACGCCGGCGCCGGCATGATCACCCTCTCGCGCGAACGCCGCACCCTGGCGCAGGCGCGCTTCGTGCCCGGCCCGCGGCAGGTCCTGCCCGGCCAGCAGATCGTCGATGAGAAGATCGGCACCCGGCCGCGCACGCCGGACACCGAGAGCTACGGCACCCTCGAGCTGCACCGCGACGGCCAGGCCATCTGGGCCAGCATCGACGGCCACGAGCTCTTCTGCATCAGCGACCCGGAGCCCCTCACCGGCCGCAGCCTCGGCCTGCAGGTGCCCGCCCCTCTCGATTTCATCCACATCGCCGCCGAACGCGCCCAGGTCATCGACGAGCTCTTCGAGCGCGCCGCCGTCGACTGGACGCCGGTCGGACAGTGGGAGGTCACCAACCGCTTCGCCTGCGACCCGCGGTGGTCCCACATGAACGGCAGCAGCATGGGCGTCGCCGCCCTCTGGAGCAAGTTCGCCTTCGCGGGCGACTTCACCCTGGAGTACTACGCCGGCATGCGCATGCGCCAGGAGGAGATGATGGAGGGGGCCGACCGCATGTACTACCCGCGCGTCGGCGATATCAACGTGGCCATGGCCAGCCGCCCCGGCGAGATCTTCAGCGGCTATAACCTCCTCATCACCGCCTGGGACCCGATGTGGACCGAGACCACCTCGCGGCTGTACCGCCTCGACGAGGTCCTGGCGACCTCCGACCTGGAGCTGGTGCCGCGCGGCCGCCATCGTTCGCCGAAGGCGCGTGCCATCGAGGTCGACTGGGACCCAGGCGGCCGGCCCGTGCATGGCGCCTGGTACTTCGTCAAGCTGCGCCGCACCGGCCCCCGCCTGGAGGCGTGGTTTGACAATGTCCTGGTCTTCTCGGCGGTCGATCCCGAGCCCCTGACCCCGGAGCGCCTGGCCCTCTGGACCCAGCACAACAGCATCGTCATCGCCCGCGCCAAGATCAGCTACCGGCAGTGCCGCCGGGTGGTCGACATCGGCGCGGCTCCGCCGGCACCCGCGACGCCGACGCCGCCCCAGGCGGCGGCGCCGCCGGCGCCGCTGCCGGAGCTGCGCGTCGTGACCCACCCCGGGAAGGCCCTCGAGTTCGAGGACGGCGACGACGGCGTCACCCCCTGGAATGGCGACCAGAGTGTCGAGATCACCCGCGTGGCCCGCGCCGATCAGGGCCAGGCGCTGCGCCTGGAGAACCTCCACGGCGGCGGCGATGCCGGCGTGCGGCTGCCCTTCCACGGCGTCGACCTCGGTCGCGATGTCGTCCTCGAGATGGACGCCGCGGTCGAGCCGGGCGCCCAGGTGAACCTCTACCTGGCCTGGGCCGACCTCCCGGCCGAACTCGCCTTCGTACCGCTGACCGGCCCGCGCGAGGAAGCCCCGAACCGCGCCCGCCTGGGCCCCGCCGACGGCATTCCCGCCGACGGCCAGTGGCACCCCCTGCGCTGGGACCTCGGGCGCTGGGCCCGGCAGCGCTTCCCCTGGCGCTCGTCCTACCGCGTGGCCTGGGTCATGGTGGGGATGCTCCACGAGGGCTACCTCAACGCCGGCCTCGGCGGCAATCCGGCCGGGGCGATCTACCGCCTCGACGCGATACGCCTTCACGACGCCGGCGGCCGCGCCGTCGGCGTCACCTGGGGCGACGAGGCCGCGACCGCCTGGCACTGGCGCGCCTGGCTGTCGCGACAGCCCGACGCGCCGCCGCCGGCGACCGCCGAGGCGCTCACCGCGCCCTCGGTCCGCCTCGAGGCCGACGGCACCGGGACCTGGTTCGTCCACGCCGAACAGCTCGGCGGCGAGACCCCACGGCGCCTGCCGCCGCGCCCGATCGAGGTCGGCGAGGCCGTCGCCATCGCGGCCACCACCCCCGCGCCCGACCAGCCCTGGGACGGCGATCGCGTCAGCATCGTCCTCAGCGAGGCCCCCGGACACCCGGACCTCACGCACGCCCGCCTGACCATCGCCGGCAACGCGGTGCCGATCAACGCCGCCACGACCACCTACGACCCCGCCACGCGGCGTCTCGATATACGCGTCCTCTACACCGGCGACGGCCTCCCGGACCAGTCCGCCGTCGAGCTGCGCTTCGCGGCCGCCGACGCCCTCGCGGGCAGCGTCAGCCTCGACGGCGAGGGCCGCCCGCGCCCCCCCAGCCACGACATCGACCACGCCTGGAAGGCCCGACTCGACTACGCCAGCGACCGCCGCGGCCCCACGGTCGCCCTCACCGGCGACCTCGTCCGACGGCTGACCTTCAACCGCGGCCTGGACGACGTCACCCTGGTGGCGCCGCCACGCGAAGCCCGCCTGAATACCGTCACCGGACCCGATGGCAGCCCCGCCCTGGAACTCTCCAACCACGTCTGCGGCAGTACCTTCAACGCTACCTTCGCACTCGGCGATATCCCCATCGGACGCTATCCGCGAATGATCTTCGACTACCGCGTCGACGGCTACACCCAGTGCGACCTGATGTTCCAGATGGGCGGCCAGCGCCTGACCGTCGGCTTCACCGACGGCGACGACTCGGCCCGGCTGCTGGTCGGCGCCGTCCCGGGCGTCGTCCGCGACGGCGCCTGGCACCGCGCCGAGGTCGACCTCTCGATGGTGCGGCCGCGCGGCTTCCAGCGCAGCTTCAGCGCCCCCGGCGTCGTCAGCGAGTTCGGCCTCGGCGACTGGGTCTACCCCAGCAACGCCCCGGGCGCCCGCGTCGCCGTCGATAACCTCGAGATGGTGCCGACGGTCGGCACCGCCGCCAAGCCGCTGGAGCTGACCTGGGCCGCCCATGACCTCAGCGGTGTCAGCGCCTTCAGCTACGTCTGGGACCAGGAACCCCTCACCGAGCCCGACGACGAACCCGAGACCGGCGAGGCGCGCGCCAGCTTCACCGCGTTGCCGACCGGCGAGGCCTTCTTCCATGTCCGCGCCCGCGACGGCGCCGGCAACTGGGGCGAGACGGCGCACGCGCGCTTCCTCATCGACAACGACCCGCCGACGCCCGTGGAGATCGATCCGGCACCCGGCGCGGCCGTCGCCGCCGAGAGGCTCCGGGTGCGCTTCGCGCCCAGCCTGGCGGGCCTCGACCCGGCCGCCCTGACCCTCACCGTCCAGGGCCAGGCGCAGCCGGCCCGCGGCGGTGCCGCGAGCTGGGATGCCGAGCGCGGCGAGTTCACCTTCGACCTCCTGTCCTACGGCGGCCTCCTGCGCGGCCTCGTCGAGGATGGCACCGAGATCAGCGTCGCCCTCAGCGACGTCCGCGACGCCGCCGGCAACACCATGGCGCCGCTGGCGTGGTCCTGGAAGGTCGCCTACAGCGCCGACCGGCAGCCGCCCCTGCCGCCGCGGCTGTGGACACCCGGCGTGGCGCTGGGCACCTACGAGCACTTCGCCGACGGCATCGGGCCCTACTGGCGCGCCTACGGCACCGACGACAGCGAGATCGAGGTCACCACCGTGGCGCGTCCCGACGCCGGCGCCTGCCTGCAGGTGCGCAAGGTCGGCGCCGCCCAGCGCTTCGCCGTCTACCGCAGCCTCGGCCGCCTCCAGCCCCGCAAGACGCCGCGCCTGAGCTTCGACTACTGCCTCTCCGAAGGCACCCGCATCAACCTCCTCTTCATGGTCAACCGCGAGTGGCGCCAGGTAACCATGACCGGCAGCGACCGCCTGCCCGTTCTTGGGGCCATCCCCGAGGCCCGCGCCGACGGCCGTTGGCGCCACGCCGAACTCGACCTGGAGGCCCTCTTCAAGGCCGCCTTCCCCGACCAGGAAGAGCCCGACGTGCGCCTGATGGCCTTCGGCGAGTGGGGCGTGCGCAACGACGACGGCAGCACCCTCTGGCTGGACAACATCGCCCTGCTCGGCCCGAGCGGCGCCGCGCCGATGGTCCGCGCCACCGCCGCCGATGCCACCGGCATCCGCGCCTGGCGCCTGGGCTTCAGCCGCGACCCGCTCGACCAGCCGACCGCGGAGACGCCGGCGCAGCAGGCCCCGGCGCTCCTGGCCGCGGCGGACGCGCCCGGGCTGTGGTATATCCACGCCCAGGCCCAGGACGGCGCCGGCAACTGGGGCGAGATTCTGCACTACCCGTACCTCTGCCACGAGCCCATCGCCAACGACCCCGAGAATGGCCTCGAGTCCGGCGCCCCCTGGCGCGTCCGCCCCGGCCGGCGCAACTCCTCGGGGTACGCCTACACCTGCCGCGGCAGCGGCGCCAACGAGGTCCTCGGCGTCCAGATGGCCATGCAGGCGTCCTGCGATATGGAGATCAGCCGCACCCTGACCGCCGAGCTGACTGCCGCGACCGTGGTCGAGGTCGACCTCTTCATCGAGGCGGACGCGGCCCTCCCGGTGGCCGCCAGCGCCCGCACCAGCGCCCGCGATGACGGCCTGGTCATCGGCGAGCGCCAGACCCTCGAGCCCGGGCGCTGGCACCGCGGCGTGCGCCTGCGCTTCCCGCCCGCGGCCCTGCGGCGCGCCGGCGCGGTCAAAGACAGGGCGCTGAAGGTCCGCGAGTTCGGCCTGGTAGTCACGCCGCCGCGCGGCGCCCGCCTGGCCGTCCTCGCCGACCACATCCGTCTGGATGGAAAGCTCGCCCTGCCATGAGGCGGCGCAGACCACGGCCGACAGCGCGGCACGGGGGCCCGCGATGAGGCTTGTGCGCTATGACCTGCCCGGCCGGGACCCCGTCCGCAACCTCGCCATCGAGGAGACGCTGACGCGTTCCTGGAGCGGTGACCGCCTTGGCCTGCTCTTCTACCGCCACGACCCGGCCGTCATCCTGGGCCGCAACCAGAACCCGTGGATCGAGGCCGACCTCGCCGAGCTGCACCGCCGCGGCACGCCGCTGGTCCGCCGCGGCTCCGGCGGTGGCGCCGTCTACCACGACCCCGGCAACCTGAACTACGGCGTCATCATGCCGCGATCCTGCTACGAGCCGACGCGCGTCCTCGGCGTCGTGGTCGCAGCGCTGCGCGCCCTCGGCATCGACGCCAGGGCCTGCCAGCGCAGCTCGATCTGGATCGGCGACGCGAAGATCTCCGGCACCGCCTTCATGCTCACCGGCCGCGCCGCCCTCCTGCATGGCTGCATCCTCATCGACACCCGCCTCGATGACCTGCGCCGCCTCCTCGACGCCCCGCCGGCCGCCCTCACCAGCCAGGCCGTGCCCTCGGTGCGCTCGCCGGTGACGCGCCTTTGCGACCACGACCCGCACCTCACCCCCGAGGCCGTCTGCGACAGCCTCACCGAGCAGGCCATGCGCGAGTTCGCCGGCGACCCGGCGGCGGTGCATGGAGACCCGCCGGAGCCGTCAGAGGAGATCCTGAAACGCCTCGCTTCGTGGGAGTGGCTCTACGGCCGCACGCCGGCCTTCGAACGCCGCCTCGAGAGTCCCCGCGGCAGCATCACGCTGAGCCTGCGGCAGGCCCGCGTCGAGGCCGTCACCAGCACCGACGACCGTTTCGACCCAGCACGCCTCCAGGCGGCCCTGCAGGGCTGCCCCGGCGACGGCGAGGCCCTCGCCAACGCCGTGCTGGCCGACAACGGCCTCGCTGCGGCCGCTGCCAGCGACCTCGCCGCTCTCCTGCGCCGCGAGATGCCGCCCCTGCCCGCCCCGGGCGCGACAGTCACGTAGGTCCACGGCGGCATCCGGTGCCGCGCCGGGCTGAAGCCACGGCGCACGCGTCCGCGGGCCACCGTTCTGACGCCCTGAAGGGGCTGCTCCCGTCAGCCCAGGGCAACGCCCTGGGAAACGCGCCCCCGCGCCTGGCAGGCTGAACGTCTGCGACAACGCGCCGGCATCACAGCGCCGCGGCGCATCCCTCAGAGGTTCTGCGCCTCGAGCGTGTCCAGGCGGCGCTTCGCCTGGCTGGCCCAGGGGTGCTGGGGATACTGCGTCATGAAGGCCTTGTACCAGCGTGCAGCCTGCGCCGGAGCCCCCGCGCGCTCGTAGGAGAAGGCAATCCAGTAGACCGCCTCGTCCGCCCGGTCGCTCTTCGGCCAGACCTGCAGGGCGCGCTCCAGATACGGCACCGCCGCCTGATAGCGCGACAGGCGCATGCGGGTGCGCGCGGCAAAGTACACCGCCTTCTCGGCACAGGGCTTCTCGGGCGTCTCGAGCCCTTTGCGCGCCACCTGTGCCGTCAGCGGCATGATCGCGGCGACCGCGGCAAACAGCGCGACCACAAGGACGATCAGGAGCTTCTTCATCGGCAGAACCCTTTCGTCGTGAGGACACCGCCTCACTATAGCACCGCCGTGCGCCGGCACGGAAGTCGATTCGGTGCCCGGAGTGGCCATCGCAGCCCCGGCAGACTCTGCTGACAACCGCCCCAGGGCTGTTTGAAAGTCCGGTTCTGGCACCCCTCCAGCGCCCGCGGGGCGCTTGCCGGCCCCGATCATGTCAGTATGAAACTCTTGTTTGAGGAGTG
>JAAYZO010000218.1 GCA_012514865.1 Lentisphaerota bacterium
GCGGAGGGCTTGCCGCGCCGGTAGCCGCCGTCGGCCGTGATGACGACCCGTGCGTCGGCGTCCTGGATGCGGGTGGCGAGGGCGTCCGCCGAGAAGCCGCCGAAGACGACGGAGTGCGCGGCGCCGATGCGGGCGCAGGCCAGCATCGCGATGGCGGTCTCGGGGATCATCGGCATGTAGACGGCGACCCGGTCGCCCTTCCGCACGCCCAGCTCCAGCAGGGCGTTGGCGGCCTTGGAGACCTCGTCCTTGAGCTGGGCGTAGGTCAGGGCGCGGCTGTCGCCGGGCTCGCCCTCGAAGTGGATCGCGACCCGGTCGCCGTGGCCGGCCTCCACATGGCGGTCCACGCAGTTGTAGGCGACGTTGAGCTCGCCGTCCTTGAACCACTTGGCGAACGGCGGGTTCGACCAGTCGAGTGTCTCGGTGGGCTCGGTGGCCCAGGTCAGCCGGCGGGCCTGCTTGGCCCAGAAGCCGAGCCTGTCAGCCTTGGCCTGTTCATACGCCTCCGCCGTGACGTTGGCGTTCGCGGCCAGGTCGGCGGGGGGAGTGAAGCGACGCTCCTCCTTCAGAAGGTTGGCCAGGCTTTCATTGCTCACGGCATCTGCCTTTCCCAGGGTGTCCGTTGTGTCCCAGGCCACAGCTCATCAGACCCGGGGGTGCGCTGACAAGGGCCGACGGCAAATTGGTTTAGACCTATCGGGTGCCGAGTGGTGCGCTGTGCGACACCCCTTCCCACGGGCCCCGGAGCAAGCCGGTTCAAGGGGTGTAACGCCTCTCACATCGGGACGTGCCGCCTCACGTCGCCAGGTCCACGGCCCGGACCCGGTCGAACACCCTCTGCCCGTCCCGCTCGGTGAGCAGATACGCCTGCGCCTCACCCACGTGGAAGTACAGGCCGTGCAGTTCCAGGAGCTCGTCCTTCAGGGCGCGGGCCACCGATTCATGGGCGCGCAGATGCTCCAGCTGCTGCACCACGTTCACCAGGCAGAGCTCCTCGGCCGCGTCGGCGACCGCCCTCCCGGTCAGCCGCGGCGGGGGCCCGCCCGGGTCGCCCAGGCGCTCGAGGCTCGGCCGCCCGTGCCGCAGCCAGCGTCTCAGCGATGTCCGGGCGCCGCCCGGTTCGGCGTCGAGCAGTGCCTGCATCGCACCGCACCCCGAGTGCCCGCACACCGTGATCGAACGCACCGCCAGGACGTCCACGGCGTACTCGATGGCGGCCGCCACCGAGTCGTCGCCGCTCTCCGCGCCCGGCGGGGGCACCAGATTGCCGACGTTGCGCACCACGAACAGGTCTCCCGGGCCACTCGACGTGATCATGGAGGTGACCACCCGTGAGTCGGCGCAGGTCAGGAACAGCTGGGTCGGCCGCTGTCCCTCGCGCGCCAGCCGGGCCAGCTCGCCGCGCACCAGGGGGGCGGTGTGGCTCTGGAACGCGCTGATGCCGCGCACCAGTTGGCTGCCCCCACTGCCGTCCTGTTCCGGCTCGGCCCCGCCGGCCTGGTCCGCGCGGGCCGTTCGTCCCGCGGCTTTCCCTCCTTCCTCCCCTTCCTCGCTGTCGGCCGTGTCCGGCCGCCGGCCGCCGTCCGGGAGGGACCGCGGGCGTTCGCACTGGTGGTTGCGCCAGGCGGTCCAGGGCCGGCAGCGGCAGCCGGAGC
>JAAYZO010000219.1 GCA_012514865.1 Lentisphaerota bacterium
AGGTCGACCTCGGGCAGCCTCGAGAGTACCGCGAGGTGGTTCTGTCCGGCGGCGCCCAGGCCGATGAGGCCCATGCGAATACGCCGGGTCGCGGTCGTGCCTTCCTGTGCCATTGCGACTCTCCTTCAGCGGCCTGCACCGGTGCGGCGGCTGACGGTACTGTAGCCCGCCGGGGCGATGGCGCGCACCCGGCGCCGGGCGGGAAGCGGGCGCCGCGAGTCGAGGGGGCGCGCCCTTTGGGGGCGCCGTTGGCGCCTCGGGAGATGCCGAGCCGACGCTCGGCGGTCCCAGCTCTGGCACCCCTCCAGGGTGCATGGTCCGTGGATCCGTGGTTCCGGGGGTCGGGCTGTCGCGCGACCCCCGGCTACGATCTGGCACCCCTTCAGGGTGGCGGAGGGGGACGCTGGTGCGATCTTCGGGCCGCCCCGGGCGCGGTGCCGGCTCTGGCGCGCTTGCGCGGCGCCGGTCGCGGGGCTACTGTCTGCGCCGACACCGCGTTGTGCGCGATGGCCTTACGCTCTCACGCCGGCCCGCGAGGCCGTGCGTCTTGACGTGTTTCACCCAGGAGAGACGATGTGAAGATCGACCTCAGGCACCGTCATTTCGTGACGCTGCTGGACTACTCGCCCGCGGAGATCCAGTACCTCCTCGAGCTGGCCAGCCGCCTGAAGGCGGACAAGAAGGCCGGCCGCGAGGTCCCGAGGCACGTCGGCAAGAACGTCGTCCTGCTCTTCGAGAAGGACTCCACACGGACGCGCTGCGCCTTCGAAGTCGCGGCCTATGACCAGGGCATGCGGGTGACCTACCTCGGCCCGACCGGCTCGCAGATGGGCAAGAAGGAGAGCATCAAGGACACCGCCCGCGTCCTCGGCCGCATGTACGACGGCATCGAGTACCGGGGCTACCGTCAGGACACCGTCGAGACCCTCGCCAAGTACTCGGGCGTGCCGGTGTGGAATGGCCTCACCGACCACTACCACCCGACCCAGATCCTGGCCGATTTCATGACCATCATCGAGCACCGCCGGCGCCTGCGCGGCATCCGCCTGGCCTACCTCGGCGACGCCCGCAACAACGTCGCCAACTCCCTCATGGTCGGCTCCGCCAAGATGGGCCTGGAGTTCACCGCCGTCGCCCCCAAGGCCCTCTGGCCGGAAGCGGATCTGGTCGAGCGCTGCCAGGCCATCGCCCGTGACACCGGCGCCGCCATCCGCCTCACCGAGGATGTCGCCGAGGGCGTCGCCGGCGCCGATGTGCTCTACACCGACGTCTGGGTCTCCATGGGCGAGCCGGATTCGGTCTGGGCCGAGCGCATTCGCCAGTTGCTGCCCTACCAGGTCAATGGCGAGGTCCTGCGCCGGGCCGGCCCCGAGGCGATCTTCATGCACTGCCTGCCGGCCCTGCACAACGACGAGACCGCGGTTGGCGCGGAGATCATGAAGAAGTTCGGCCTCTGCGGCCTGGAGGTCACCGAGGAGGTCTTCGAGTCGAGCCAGTCGGTCGTCTTCGACCAGGCCGAGAACCGCCTGCACACGATCAAGGCCGTGATGGTCGCGACCCTGGGACTGGACGACTGAGGAGGGCCCCGCGGCTTCGGCCGAGGCCCGCGCAGCCATGGCATCACGCATACCGCCGACACGATCCACGGACCTCGCCGCGCGCCTCGACGGCTGGGTCGACACGAACCGCGAGCGCATCATTGGCCTGGCCCAGGACCTGGTCCGGATACCCTCGGAGAACCACCCGCCGCACGGCGCCGAGGCGGCAGCGCAGGCCTGTCTGGCGGAGGCGTTGCGGCAGGCCGGCCTGCCGGCTGAGCTCTACGACATCGCCACCGTCCCCGGCCTGGAGGAGCACCCCCTCCGCTACCCCGGCGTTGACTGCCGCGGCCGTCCGAATGTCGCCCTGAAGCTCGCCGGCCGGCGGCCGGCCGAGGCGCGCAGCCTGGTTCTGAGCGGTCATATGGACACGGTCCCGGCGGGCGATGCGGCCCTCTGGGACGAATCGCCGACCAGCGGCAGCCGCCGCGAGGGCCGGCTGTACGGCCGCGGCGCCTACGACATGAAGGCCGGCGTCGCGGCCAACGCGGCGGTGGCGATGATGCTGCACGACCTCGGCATCGAGCTGGATGGCGACCTGATCGTGGAGAGCGTCGTCGACGAGGAGTTCGCCGGCGGCCATGGCACCATCGCGGCGCGGCTGCACTCGGGCGGCGCTGACGCGGTGCTCCTGCCGGAGCCCTCGAATCTGGTGCCGTACCGGGCCCACCGCGGCCTGCGCGTGGCCCAGCTCAGCATCGCCGGCACCGGCGGCGTCACCTTCGCCGGCGACACCCTGCGGCCGGCGGTGCATGACCTCCCGGCGCTGATCCAGGGCATCGTCGCGTTCGGCGAGAGCCGCCAGCGCGGCGGGGCGATCCCGGAGGCCTACGCGCACAACCCCCAGCCGGCCAACTGGATGATCACCAAGGTCCGCGCCAACGACTGGCGCGACGACGCCCGCCTGGCCGTCCCCGAGAGCGCCCACGTCGAGCTGTTCTGGGAGGCCATGCCCGGCGAGACCCAGGCGGCCATCGAGGCCGAGTTCGAGGCCTGGCTCGATGACTTCCGACAGCGCACCGGCATCGCCGTCAGCCACCGCTACTGGCTGCGCTGGATGGACGGCTACCAACTGCGACCGGACCACCCCCTGGCGCGCAGCGCCGAGTGCCACACCGCGGCCGTCACCGGCCGGGCCCAGGCTGCCGTCGGGGCGCCGTTCCCCTGCGACCTCTTCCTCTTCGACCGCCTCGGCGTGCCGGCCGGCATCATCCTCGGACCCGCCGGCAACAACGCCCACACCGCCAACGAGTGGGTCGACACCGAGAGCATCCTGCAGGTCGTGCGCATCTACGGCCGCATCGCCTGCGACTGGTGCAGCCAGCCCAAGGAGGGCTGACGGCAGCCGGAGACGGGGAAGGGAAGGGAAGGAAAAGGAAAAGGGGAGGTTTCTCGCCAAGCCGCCAAGATCGCCAAGAAGAGGGGGATGAGGGGCAGAGGGGGCGAGTACGCCCGTGCGTCGGTGCGTCAGTGGACGGTGCGTCTGTGGTTTCGGACTCCACGCTTTCGGCTTGTCTGAGCGATCATGTCGTGGTGCGGTGCCGAGTCCGGGTCAGAGTGCCGCGTTCACGCGGATAGTGTGCACCGCGGCTTCAGCCCGGTGCAGCCCCTGATGTCGCCGCGGCCTGAAGGCACGCGGCACGCTTCCGGCTGAAGCCGGCACTCCGGCGGGGAGGGCGTTGCGCGCGGTGGTTCGCTCGACACTACCTGGCGTTCTGCGCCGGTGACCCCGCTCGTATGAAACTCCGCGTCGTGGGGTGCGTTGTCTTGTCGCAGACTTTCAGCCTGCAATGCGTAACGTCCGTTTTCCCAGGGCGTTGCCCTGGGCTGATGAATGATGCCCTTTCAGGGCGCCAGAAAGGCCGGCACTCCGGCGGGGAGGGCGTTGCGCGCGGTGGTTCGCCTTGTTGTATCCGGCGCCCCCGCGCGCCGGTGGGGCGGCTGCAGGGCTTCTTCTGTCCCGGTCCTCTTCCCCCTTGGCGCTCTTGGCGGCTTGGCGAGAGACAATCCGGGGTCTTTGTGCTGAGCCCGGCCGGTCGGCCGGGCCGCGCCGAGGCGGCACGCCTCGTGGATGGGGACTGGGGAGGGGGAAGGGGGAGCTTGTCTCGCCAAGCCGCCAAGATCGCCAAGAAGAGGGGGATGAGGGGCAGAGGGGGCGAGGACGCCCGTGCGTCTGTACGCCAGTGGACGGTGTGTCGGTGGTTCCGGACTCCTGACGCTGTCCCCGACTCCGAACTCCGAACTCTGAACTCTGAACTCTCATGCGTACGCCCGTGCGTCTGTACGCCAGTGGACGATGTGTCGGTGGTTCCGGACTCCTGACGCTGTCCCCGACCTCCGACCTCCGACCTCCGAGACGTCCGCACCTGCCGGATGATCCGGTCTTCAGGTTACGGCCAGGGCCTGGCCCAGGCGGGTGAACAGCAGGATGGTCCGCACCGCCTCGCGCTCGAGGCCGCAGAGCCGTGCCGCGGCGCGGGCGTAGTCGGCCATCTGGCCGTGGTAGCCCGCGGCGGCCTGCCGCATGGCCTCGTCGTCGGTGACGCGGTTGCTCTTGTAGTCGAGGATGGTCGCCCGGACCGGCCTGCCGGTCGCGGTGTCGCGCACGAGCACGAGGCGGTCGAAGCGGCCACTGACGAGCTGGGCGCCGTCGCGGTCGTCGAGGCGGAGGTTGAAGGGCGCCTCGCGCCAGACCTCGCAGGGGCCCGCCGGGCGGCGCAGCAGCGCGCGCACACTCGGGTTGCGCAGGCAGGCGCGGCACTGCGCCTCGACGTCGTTGAGGAGTGCCGGCGACTCGGGCGACTCCTGTCGCCAGGCGGCGATGAGGGCCTCCAGGTCGGCGTCCTCGATCCACTCGATGCGCTCGAAGAGCCGATGCAGTGCCGAGCCGAAGGCGCGTACGTCGCCGGATTCGGCCTTGAAGAGCCAGGGCGCCGGGAGGGTCTGCGTTTCGGCCAGTTCCTTCGAGGGCTCGTGGCGGGCCACGGCGGCCTCGGCGTCGAGGCGCAGCGCCGGGAGTCGCCGTGGGGCCTCGACGGCGCCATCCGCCGGCGGCGCGACGGCGCGGTGCCAGTCCGGGTCGCCGACGGCGGCCAGGCAGGTCAGCCCGGCCGGGCTGGCCGCGATTGCCTCGGCCGACGGCGCGCCGAGCGCGGCGAGGCGTTCGCGCAGGAGGTCGGCCTCGCGCACCGCGCTCGCGTTCGCCTTCGCCTCGGGGATCAGCATGTACAGCGCCCGCTCGGCGCGCGTCAGGGCGACGTAGAGCACGCAGAGCTGACTGAAGTTCGCCTCGGCGCGGTACGCCTCGAGGACCTCCAGCGGCGACCCGCCGGCGGCCTCACGCGGCGCCGTCGACGGCGGCTGAAGCACCCATCCGCCGTCCGGATCGGCCAGGAGGTCCGGATCGCCCGGCTTGGCGAAACTCCCGCGCGACGATGGCGATAGGGGCACCACTACCATGCCGAAGCCGAGGCCCTTGGACTGGTGGATGGTCATCACCCGCACCGCACCCGCCTGCGGCAGGGTCGAGACCTGGAAGGCCTCGACGTAGTCGGCGAAGGCATCCGGGTGGCGCTGGCCGGTGGCGTCGAACTGCTCGGCCGCGGCCAGGAGCTCGCGCCGGCGCTGCCGGCCGAAGTCATCCAGATCGCCGAGGCGGTCGCCCCAGGCGCGCAGGGTCGCGGCGTAGCCATCCTCATGCAGCGCCATCAGCACACGCCGCGGCAGGCTGTCGGGGTCGGACAGCTCCGGCGTCGATGCCAGCGGGCTCATCTGGAGGTGCCGCAAGGCCAGGAGGTCGCCCGGGTGGGCCGCATAGCGGATCAGCGCCAGCAGGGCCGTGACCACCGGGCTGTCCAGGATGCCGCCCTTGCCCTCGTGGACCACCGGCACCCCCGGGAGGCGTCGGCGCAGGACATCGGCGCAGGCGCGGCCGTCCTTGTTGCTGCGCACCAGCACGGCCGTGGTCAGGGTCGGCGACCAGGCCTCCTGGAGCACCGCCGCGACGGCCTCGAAGACGGCCGGCATGGACGGCGTGTCGTCGTCATCGCCGTCGTCGCCATTCGTCGTCTGGGCGGTCGCGTCGGCGGGGTACTGCAGCAGCGCCGCGAAGCCTTCGCCGGCGCCGGTGCGGGCGCTGCGATGGGGCTTCCACGCCTGGTCGAAGTCCGCGACGGCCTCGGGTCGGAGGCCCTTCTCCGGCCCCAGCGTCGGTATCCACGAGGGCAGGTCGTCGAAGACCGCATTCACGGCCTCGATCACGGCCGGCAGCGAGCGGTGGCAGTCGGTCATCGACTCCAGGAGGATGCCGCGGTCGCCGAGATCGCGGTACTCGTCGAGGACCTGCCGGAAGAGCCGGTGGTTGCCGCCGCGCCAGCCATAGATCGACTGTTTGATGTCGCCGACGTAGAAGAACGATCGCTCGTCGCCCTGGACGGCCTCGTCGACGAGGTTCGCGAGGGCGGCCCACTGCGTGTCGCTGGTATCCTGGAATTCATCGAGGAGCCAGTGGTCGAGGCGGGCGTCGAGGCGGTAGTCGATATAGAGCCGCTCGGCGTCGTGCGGGTTGCGTCCGGGCGTGCGTCCGGCGGGTCCGAGGAGTCGGGCCAGGTCGTCGAAGGTATAGCAGCCGTCCTGGCTGGCGGCGTCGCTGTAGAGGCGGTCGTAGCGCTCCAGGACAGCGCGCAGGCCGCGGGTGCTGCTCAAGGCGCGGTCGATCTCGATCGCGATGAGCCTGGCCAGGCCTTGGCGCAGGCGCGCCCACACGTCGGCGGGGATGGCGTGGCTCTTCCTGTAGAAGGTCACGACCGGCGCCTCGGGCTTAGCCGCCGCGGCGACGAGCTGCCTGGCGATGACGCTGTCCAGCCTGGGCCAGGGCCGGTCGGGGGCGTGTGTCAGGCAGATCTGGTACAGCGCCGCGCACTGCGCGGCCACGGCGTCGCCGCGGCCGCCGCCGAAGGCCTTCGTGAGGGCCTCCTGGAGCGCCGCCGTGGCGGCCTCGACGGCCTCGGGCGAGGGCGTCGTCGGGCCTGTCGTGGCGGCGTCGGCGGGGCCCTCTGCGGCGAGGTCCCACCAGCGCGCCGCGCCGGGCCAGATGCAGTCGGCGTCGCCCCAGTGCCACTCCGGGCCGGCGTGGGTGTGGTAGAAGCCGAAGTGGTTCGAGAGGGTCTCCTCCAGAACCCGTGCGAGGGCCTTGTTCTCGCGGCCGAAGCAGGCCAGGCGGAAGTCATCCAGGAAGCCGCCGCCCTGGCGGTCGTCCTCCTGGCCGGTCCAGCGGGTCGGGTCGAAGAGCCGCGCCAGGATGGCCTGTCGGCGCGAGCCGGCCTCGCCGCCCTCGTCATCCATGGGCTGCAGATCCGGCGGCAGGCCCAGCTCGAGCGGGAAGGCGCGCACGATGCCGACGATGAAGCTGTCGAGGGTGCCGATGTGCAGGCGGTGCTGCTGGTCGAGGAGGTGCCGCAGCAGGCCGACGTAGGCTCGCGGGTCATCGGGCGGCGCGGTCAGGCCCTCGGCTGTGATGACACGGGCGGTCTCGGCACGCCGCGCCGCACTGGCGGCGCCCAGGCAGAGGCGGTCGACGATCTTGTCGAAGATCTCGCCGGCCGCTTTGCGTGAGAAGGTCAGGGCGCAGATGCGGTCCGGCGCGACGCCGCTCGACAGGAGCCCGAGGTAGCGGTGGGCCAGGCGGAAGGTCTTGCCGGTGCCGGCCGAGGCGGCGATGGCGCGGTGGCGCAGGGTGTTCATGGTGTGGCCCTCCGCCAGGGATCCGCGGGCTTGCGCACGGCGGTCGCCGGGTCGTCGAGGAGGACACCGGCCAGGTCGTCGCGGCGGCGGCCGCGGCTGGGCCCCGGCGGCCAGAAGACGCCCTCGCGCAGGCGTTGCGCGATCGCCTTGGCGCAGCCCATGGCGGCCAGGTGCAGGGCGTCGGAGTAGCCCTCCCAGAGCTTGAAGCCGGTCTCGCCGAGGGCATTCGGGAGGCAGACGTAGCCCAGGTCGACGCCGGGTCCGAACTCATCCGTGAGCAGCTCGCGGTAGAGCGGCAGTTGCAGGTCACTCCAGCGCCGCTCGCGGCCCGGCCGCGCCCCGGGGAGGGCCACGAGGCCCGCCGCGACCACGGCCTCGGGGAGCATCTCCGGATCGCGGGTCGCGCCGAGGTGCGTCTGGGCCGGTTCCTGGGCCTTCTCTGAAGTCTTGTAGTCCAGCGCGCAGAACTCGCCGGTGCGCTCATTGCGGTCGACGCGGTCGACGCGGCCGCGGATGGCCGGCCCGTCGGTCCACGGGCGGCCCTCGACAGTGCGCTCGACCGCGACGATCCGCCAGCCCTGGTCATGCCAGGCGACCTGCTGCTCGGCCAGGGCCCGGAGGCGCTTGGTGGCGCTGTCCATGGCCAGCTCGACGCCCAGCCAGTGGCGGGCGCCATAGAGCCGCGCCACCTCGCTGTGAAGGCGCTCCGCCAGCCAACGGCCGAGGCGGTCGCTGTCGCCGCAGCCCCAGAGGCCCCGGTCCTGCCCCATCTCGTTGAGGACCGCGTGGACCAGGTTGCCGAAGGCCATGGCGTCGGGCTCGCGGGCGCGGTCGTCGACCGGCTCCATGCCGAGGACATGCTTGAGGTAGAAGCGCAGCGGGCAGGCGAGGTAGTCGCGGAAGGCGGTCGGGCTGAGCCTCTCCAGGCAGCGGCGGTTCACGCAGCCGTCCGGCAGGCGCGCCGGATCGAGGGCGAAGCTGACCGCGAAGGCCGCCGCCGATTGCGTCGGAGGCGGATCGCGGAAGAGCAGCGCGGCGCGCTGCACCAGGGCCTCGTCCGGACAGCGGAAGAGCAGCCGCGACGGCCGCAGCGGGTCGCCGCGGCTCGAGGTCCGGCCCACCAGAAAGACCGCCTGGCCGCCGGCGCGGCGCTGCTCGAGGAGGGCCGTGAGGATGTAGGCATCGCGCGCCAGGCGCAGGTCGTCGTCGCGCAGGCCGAGACGCTGACGCAGGCCGTTCGGCAGGAAGGCGTCGCTGATCTGGCCATCCGGGACGAGGCCCTCGTTCAACCCCGCCACCATCAGCACCGGGGCCGGATTCCAGGGCAGCTCCAGCCAGCCCTCCAGGTCGACCACCTCGCCGCGGCGGACACTCGGGATGAGCGCGTCGCGCAGACGCGCCGCGAGGACCTCGGCGTCGTCGACGGTCGCGGCCCCGCCGGGGCCGGCGGCCTCGAGTTCGCGCAGGACGCCGTCGAGGGCTTCGGCGGACTCCTGGAAGGCCGCGTCGGCGGCGCAGCCGGGGTCGAGGCGGCGTTCGGCATAGACATCCTGGAGGGCCTCGCGCAGGCCGGCGGCGAGGCCGCGTTCGAGGATCCGCCGCCAGTGCTCGAGGCGGTCGAGGGCAGCACGGAGGTGCGGCCAGGCAGCCGCCGGGCTGTCCGTGCCGCGCCGCGGGCGCGAGAGGGCGTCGCGGAGGTCGCCGAGGGTGACGGGCAGCGCCATCGGCTGGAGGGCATCGAGTTCGCGCAGGACCGCGGCGCCGGCCTTGCCTGCCGGCAGGACATGAGGATGGCGGAGGAGGGCCGCGGCCTCGTTGTAGCCGGGGTTGCGGCGCAGGGCCAGGAGGGCCTCGACCAGGCCGCAGAGGGGCGTCTCGGCGAAGCGCCGGTTCTGGGGGTCGAAGGCGGGCAGTCCGAGGCTGGCGAGGTGCCGCTGCAGGGGCGCGACGGTCTCGCGGTCGGGCACGCCGATGGCCAGCCGGAGGCGCTGGGGTGTGCGTCCGGCCTTCCAGGCCTCGCGGATGGCCTCGGCGAGGCGCGCGGCCTGGTCCTCGGGCTTGGCCTCGAGCCCGATCTGGTCGTCGTCGAGGTCGATGCGGCGCGGGTGCCAGTCCGGCGGGCGCGGGCGGCCCCAGTCGTCGAAGGCCGCGGCGTCGGCGGCCGGAGCGGCGATGAGGACATCGACCCGGCCGCCGCGCTCGGCCCAGCGCTCGAGCAGGGTGATGAAGAGCCGCGGCGGGTCGGGCACGGCCGCGAGCACGACATGACGGAGGCTCTCGGGGAGGTCACCTGCGTGGGCCATGGCGATGCGGGCGGTGCAGGCGTCCTGGAGGCCCATGGCCTGCAGGTGCTCGAGGAAGAGCCCCTCGAGTTCGGCCAGGGCCTGCCAGCGCTCGGCCTCTTCGATGTCGTCGCCGCGGGCCGCGACCGCCGCCAGGTCCAGGCCGCCGTCGGCGAGTTCCTGTCGCAGCGTCTGCAGCCGCCGTCCGGTCGACAAGGCCCAGGCGCCGCCGCTGCCGCGCTCGCGGCCGAGGCAG
>JAAYZO010000220.1 GCA_012514865.1 Lentisphaerota bacterium
CCGGTCGGGCGAGAGGAAGACCAGGTGCAGCCCGGCGGCGTGGAAGCTGAAGCGGCTCGATCCGAAGACCTTGTCGAAGTCCCACGGCCAGTTGTCGCCGGGCAGCACGACGGCGGGCAGGCCGATCCCGGCCTTGATGAAGTCCTGAAAGGCGAGGTGTCGACGATGGGCCTGCGGCAGGCGGGCGCGGTCGCCGCGGACCGGCGGGTCCCACGCGCAGTTGTCGCCAGTGACGATGACCAGGTCAGGCCGGATGAGGTCGCGGACCGTATGGCAGGCGGCGCGGATCATCGCGGTGCGCTCGCCGCCGTCGAGGTGGAGGTCGCTCATCCAGGCGAAGCGCAGCAGGGGCGGCGTGGGGTCCGTCGCCCACGCCGGCCGCGCGGCGAGAGGCCGCACTTCGAAACTGCGGGCCACGGCGTACAGATCGCCGACCGGCAGCCCGGTCGCCGGCGCAGCGCCGGCCGACCCCAGGACGGCGGCGAGGAGGACCCAGGAAACCAGAGTGACGAGGCGCATCGGGTCTTCCTTATCGTAGGGTACGGCGCGGCGTGCGGCTCTGCCGGCGCCGCGCCGGCTCGTGGACGCCGGCGCGCCCGTCGCCACTCGCCCCTCAACCGGCCGCCTGGCCGGGGGCGCCATGCGCGACGATGCCCTGCAGCACGGCGTGGGGCATGCGCAGGATCGGGTCGCGGTCAGAGCTGAGGCGGACGCCGCGGCGCAGGCACTCGTAGAGATTCCCGGCGATCATGGTGTTCTTGACGCGTCCGACCAGCTCGCCGTGGCGGATACGGAAGCCGAGGGCGACGTTGCAGGAGAAGTCGCCGTTGTCGATGTTGCTCTGTCCGAAACCCAGCAGCGACTTGATGTAGAGGCCATCCTCGATGCCGGCCAGCATGGCGGCGCTGGGCGAATCGCCGGGCAGGACCTCGGGCGACCACGGGCTGCAGCCGGCGTGCCCGGTCGGCTCGGCGTCGGCCAGGCCGGCGGTGTCGAGGTCGTAGAGGAACATGCGGATGACGCCGCCGTCGATGATGGTGCAGGGCCGCGTCGGTATGCCGGCCGGGTCGACTTCGGCGGCATCGGGGCAGAAGTCGATGTGGGGCGTGTCGACGATGGTGAGGCCGGGGTCGAAGTAGCGCTCGCCGAGGTGTCCGCGCAGGGGTGAGGTGCCCTTGGCGACACTGCGGCCGTTGACGCCGCCGAGGGCCTGGTCGACGAAACCGGCGAAGGCCTCCGGCGGGAGGTACACGGGGACCTCGCCCTCGGGAGAGACCGCGAAGCGGGCGCCGCGGTCGAGGTCGCGCTGGATCTCGCCGACGATGTAATCGGGGTCGAAGAAGCCATTGACCTCGCGCCAGCTCCGGCCGCTCCCGGCGAAGAGCATGTCGGTGCCGGCGGTGCGCTGCACGCCAGCGCCCAGGCCCCAGAGGGTCGTACGCGATTCGTGGCAGAGCCCGGCGCTGGTGACCACGACGCCCTCGCGCTCGCTGCGCGACGCCGAGGCGTTGATATCGAGTTCGGCATCCAGCGCGCGCAGGCGCTCGACCATGCCGCCGCAGACCCCGATGAGGCCCTCGCGGGTCAACGCCAGGGTCGAGGGCGAGTGCATCGCCACCCGCGTGAACGGCCGCGGCGCCGGGTAGCGCTCGAAGTGCGCGACGCTGCCGGCGCGGGCCAGGACGATGGCGCGCTCGACCATCGTCTCGATATCCTCGAGGCGGTTGCCGCTGGTCACGCCGCGGCGGCCCTGCAGGACGACCGCGACCGTGTACGATGCCGACTCCTGCGAGCCGGCGTGCTTCAGACGGCCGCTCTCGAAGGCGCAGCCGATCGACTCGCTCTGTCCAAAGGCAATGGCCGCCGCCGAGGCACCGCGGCGCTCGGCCAGGGCCACGCCGGCACGCAGGCGATCACGCATACGATCGAGCAGTGACGTGCGCATGCAGGAGACTCCTTCAGCGACCGCCGACCACGACATCGCGCACCCGGAGATGCGGGCCGCCGAAGGTCACCGGCAACGGCGACTGGCCGCCCTTGCCGCAGCCGCCGCCCAGTTCGTAAATGACCTGGTCGTTGGCGATGCCGTCGATGGCGTGGAGGGTCTCGAAGACATTGCCGGTCAGGACGATATCGCGGACGAGTTCACCGATCTGGCCATGGCGGATGCGGTAGCCATAGGCGGCCGAGAAGGTGAACATCTCCATCATGGTCTGCCCGCCCATCATGCCGCAGGCGTAGAGGCCGTCCTCGACGCCGGCGAAGAGCGCCTCGCGGGTCAGGGGCCCGGGCTCGATGGCGGTGTTGGTCATGCGCACGATGGGGACGTGACCACGGCCGATGGCGCGGGCATTGCCGGTGGGGGCCTCGCCCATCTTGGCGGCAGTCTCCAGGGAGTGCAGGTGGCCGGCCAGGACGCCGTCGCGGATGAGGTCGGTGCGCCGCGTCGGGGTGCCCTCGTCGTCGAAGGCCTGGGTGCCGACGAGGCGGCCGAGGCGGCCGTCGTCGACAATGCTGAGGTCCTTCGCGCCCATGGGCCGACCGAGGGCCATCAGGTCGCGCATCTTCGGGTTCTCGTAGAGGAAGTCGGCCTCGCTGAGGTGCCCGAAGGCCTCGTGGGCGAAGACCCCGGCGAAGTCCTGTCGCAGGACGACGGTGGTTCGCCCGCCGGCGGCCTGGGGGGCGCGCAGGAGCGCCGCGGCGCGCTCGGCGACCTCGCGGGCCACCGCCTCGCGCGAACGCACCACGCCGAAGTCGACCGCCGAGGAGTAGCTCTCGCTGGCGCGCTGGACCTGGCCATCGGCGCCGGCCACCGCCGAGAGGTAGAGCACCACGCGCGGGCGCTCCTCGGTGAAGCAGACCCCACGGCTCGAGGCAAAATGCACCGTCCGGAAGTGCTCCGAGTAGCTGACCATGCTGCTCTGGATCGCCGGATCGGCCTTGAGAATGATGTCGTTGTAGGCCGTGATCAAGGCCAGCTTCTCGTCAAAGCTCACCCCGCGGAAGTCCTCCCGCAGGACGGCCTGGACATGGTGCTGACCGGGCGCACCGCCCTCGGCCAGGCGGGTGCGGTCCTGCGCCACGACTGCCGCGTTGGCGCAGGCCTCGGCGACATGGCCATCGAGGTCGTCGAGGGTGTCGAAGACGCTCTGGCCCCAGCCGCCGCGGACACAGGCGCGCACCACGCCGCCCTGGAAGAGGCTCGAACCGACATCCTCGAGTTCGCGGCCGCGGTAGGCGATGGCCTGGCGGTCGCTGGTCTCGAAACGGATGTCGGCGTAGTCGGCGCGGGCCTTGCCCAGGGCGCCCAGAAGCCTGTCGTTCATCGAGGCGGTGCCTCCGACTGCAGCAACGGGCCCTATGGCCCGGTCCCCGGCGCCCGCGCGCCGGACAGAACACCATGACACATCGATCGCCACGTCTCCTAGAGCGCGAGTGTCCACAGACGCGAACGCGTCCACGAGCCGCAACGGCGCTGACAGCACCGCACCCCGATCGATCGCTCGCACCACGCGCTGGAGCGCGAGTGTCCACAGACGCGAACGCGTCCACGAGCCGCAACGGCGTCGACAGCACCGCACCCCGATCGCTAGACGATGGAACAAGGTGCCACGGCGACAAGCGAAGTCAATGCCGCGACCGGCCTTTTCCAGACCCGCGCGGCTCACAGGTCGCCGGTGGCACTCCCGGAGGGCTCAACCGGTATGGCGATGGTGCCGCCGGCACCCGGCAGCCGCGGCGGCGGGGCGTCCTGCAGGTAGAGCCCCGAGAAGTGCTTGCGCAGGTAGGCCTCCAGGGTCACCACGGTCGGCCCGTAGCCCTGGTGGTAGATGCAGTACTCCAGCTCGTAGGCGAGCCGGTCACTGGCCGGGTAGCGCTGCTCGGGGTCGCGCTGCAGCATGCGCTCGAGGATGGCGCGGACCGGCGCGCTGAGGCCCGGGTCGAGGGCCTCCC
>JAAYZO010000221.1 GCA_012514865.1 Lentisphaerota bacterium
TCCCTGTCCGGCGTCAGGGCACAGAGATACGGATCCGAGAGCAGGCAGCCGCCCTGGCGGACGTACTCGGTCAGGACGGCCTCGACGCCGGCGGCAAGACACACCGGCATCGGCAGAATCACCAGGCGGTACCGGCTCAGCACCGCCGCGTCGAGGCGCTCGTCATGCAGGATGTCCACCGGCGTGCTGCACTGCCAGAAGAGGTGGTAGTACCCCGCCAGCGCCGACCGGCTCAAACGGCAGTGGCGGTGCTGCGCCCAGTCAACCATACGGCTCTGGTAGCTGAAGAGCAGGGCCACCTGCGCCGGCTCCGGCACCGCCGCCAGGAAGGCCTCCGCATGGCGGTTCAGACTGGCACCGACCGCCGCCGCTGCCACCGCGTTCGGCGTCGCCTCGCCGGCGTAGTCGGTCAGGCCATAGGCACCCAGCTCGGAGCCCTGACGCTCCTTCCGGAACTGCCAGTACAGCAGGCCCTTGACGCCATGACGTACCGACTCCCAGCTCCACAGCGCCAGCCACTCGGGCGGCACCCGCCCGGCGCGGTCCAGGCCGCTGCCGAGGTCACCCGCACCCAGCTCGGCCTGCCAGAACGGCCGACCCGCCGCGGCACTCCGCGTGCTGTCCAGACTCAGCCCCAGCGAGACGACCTCCGGCAGGGTCCGCGGAAAGCCGCTGCAGCCCCAGACGTCGACCACCTCGGCCTGCTTCCAGTCGTCGAAGGCCATCGCGCCCAGGTCCGGACACAGCACCGTGCCGCCGCCCCACGCGTGCGCCATCACCGGCACCCCCGAGTGCGCCCGGATCACCTCGGCACGCCGACGCACATGCGCGCAGATCGACTCCGCCGCGAAGGTCCGCCAGTCGCACCAGTCGCTGAAGCCGTACTGCCAGGTCGGCGGCCGCACGTCGTCCCAGGCCCGCAACGGCCGACCCAACGAGCGCCCCAGCGCCTCGAGGGTCCCATAGCGCGCCTTCAGCCAGCCGCGAAAGGCCGAGCGCGTCGCCTCGCAGTAACAGAACACACCCGGCGGACTCGACTCGGTGTCCACCCACATGTGCGGCTCGTTCATCGGCTCCCATGCCGCTAACGCCGGATGCGAACCGAGACGCGTCACCATCGCCTTGATGAACTTCTCCTCCAGACTCGCCGCAATGGCGTGGTCCGGACACAGCCCCGGCCAGCCGCCGCTCGGGGTGTTCGACCGCGCCTGCGGCTCAAAGGGCTGCCCGCGCTTGTCCACGTACCAGCAGGCCCGCTGCGAGCGTATGGCCCACTCCGGACAGCCATGCAGGTGGAAGAGCAGGATGACCTTCAGACCCCGCGCCTGCGCCAGATCGAGGAAGCCGCGGACGCTCTCGACGTCAATCTCGCCCGGACTCGGCTCCAGGACGCCCCACACCAGCCAGGCCCGCACGTGCGTGAAGCCCAGCGCCTTCATCCGCGCCAGGTCGAGTTCCCAGTCCTCCGGATGCGGCGTCAGACCGCGCAGGTACTGGCTGCCAAAGGGAAACGGAGTGCTCATAATCGGACCCTCCAGGCCAGCCGCGCCCGCGTGCCACCGCGGCCGCGCCAACGACGCCAGGCCAGCCACGCGGCCCGGCGCCACCTAGAAGAGTCTAGCCCAACCACCAGCCTAATGTCAAGACCCGCGCCGCCAAACCCCCGTATAACCCCGTCTGACCCGTCTGACCTGTCTGACCTGTCTGACCCGTCTGAACTGTCTGACCTGTCTGACCCGTCTGACCCGTCTGACCCGTCTGACCCGTCTGACCCGTCTGACCCGTCTGACCGGTCTGGCGCCCCCTTTGCCGCGTCGCCGGCGCCGCGGCGCGCGGGGCGACCTTGCGGCGTCGGCCAATCGCGGCGGGCCGGCAGGCGTTACAGGACTGATGGCCGCGAACGACGCGGCCCGAACGGGGGTGCCCCGGCGGCGCCCCGGAGAACGAGGATAGTCATGGCCACGGCGGAGCCTGAAGCGACCGCGGCGGCGCATTATGCGGCGTACTTTCGCCGTATGGTGCTCATACGCTGCTTCGAGGAAGCCCTCAGCGACCTGTTCGGCAGGAACCTCCTGGGCGGCACCTCGCATTTCTGCATTGGTCAGGAGGCCTGTGCGGTCGGGGTGGTCTCGGCGCTGCGCAAGACCGACTGGCTGGTCTCGAACCACCGTGGCCACGGGCACCTCCTGGCACGCGGCCTGGACCCGGCCCGCGTCATGGGCGAACTCATGGGCAAGATCACGGGCTACTGCGGCGGCCGCGGCGGCTCGCAGCACATGTGCTCGATGGCCGACCACTTCCTCGGCACCAACGGCATCACCGGCGGCGGCCTGCCCATCGGCACCGGCGCCGCCCTGGCCCTGCGCTACCGCGGCAGCGACGACATCGTGGCGGTGTTCTTCGGCGATGGCGCCAGCAACCAGGGGACCTTCCACGAGTCGCTCAACATGGCCGCGCTCTGGAAGCTGCCCGTCCTCTACGTCTGCGAGAACAACGGCTACGGCATGAGCAACCCGGTGAGCCGCTCGGTGGCCGCCGGCGGCATCCTCGAACGCGCCGGTGCCTACGGCATCCCCGGCCGCCGTGCCGACGGCATGGACCTCACCGCGGTGCTCGAGCAGACCGCTGACCTGGCGGCGGCGGTGCGCGCCGGCGCGGGCCCGGCTCTGCTCGAGCTGGAGACGTACCGCTTCTGCGGCCACTCGAAGAACGACCCGCGCGTCTACCGCAGTCGCGAGGAAGAGGCCGACTGGCAGCACCGCGACTGCCTCGAGCGCAGCGCCGCACACCTGCGCCGCCTGGGCCTCTCCGAGGCCGCCATCGAGGCCCTGCGCCAGGAGGCCCGCCAGACCATCGACGCGGCGGTCCAGGCCGCCATGGCGGCGCCCTGCGGCGGCCGCGACCACGCCCTGGGAGGCGTCTATGCCTGAGGCAACCGACCACGACACGCGGCATATCTACACCTCGAAGGCCATCCTCGAGGCCCTCGATGAGGAGATGGCCCGCGACCCCGAGGTCCTCCTCATCGGCGAGGACATCGGCGTCTACGGCGGCGCCTTCGGCGTCACCCGCGGCCTCTACGAGAAGTACGGCCCGACGCGCATCTGGGAGACGCCCATCTCGGAGAACAGCTTCGTCGGCATGGCCGTCGGGGCCGCCATGATGGGCCTCAAGCCCGTGGTCGAGATCATGTTCATGGACTTCATCGCCCTGGCCCTCGACCAGATCCTCAACAGCGCCGGCAAACTGCACTACATGTACAACGGCCAGGTGACCGTACCCATGGTCATCCGCACCCCCGGCGGCGCCAAGGGCGGCTACGGCCCGAGCCACTCGCAGATGCTCAGCAACCTCTTCGTCGGCGTCCCCGGCATCAAGGTGGTGGCGCCCTCGACGCCCTGCCAGGCCAAGGGCCTCCTGAAGAGTGCCATCCGCGACCCCAACCCGGTGCTGTTCATCGAGAACAAGCGCCTCTATCCGCAGCGCGGCCTGGTGCCGGCCGAGGACTATACCCTGCCGCTGGACCGCGCCGACGTCAGCGCCGAGGGCACGGACCTGACCCTGATCGCCTACTCGGGGATGGTGCCGGTGTGCCTGGCGGTCCGCAAGGCCCTCGCCACGCGCGGCGTCAGCGTCGAGGTGGTGGACCTGGTCTCGCTGCAGCCCCTGGACACGGCGGCCATCCTGGCATCGGTCCGCAAGACCGGCCGGGCGGTCATCGTCGAGGAGGCCTGCCGCACCGGCGGCGTCGGCGCCGAGGTCGCGGCCCTGATCGCGGCCGAGGCCCTCGATGCCCTCGAGGCGCCGTTGCGACGCGTCGCGGCGGCCGATGTGCCCATACCCTCCTCCATCGAACTGGAGAAGGCCGTGCTGCCGGGGACCGAGGATGTGGTCCGGGCGGTCCGTGATGTGATGACGTGGTGACCCGCGGTCGGAGTCCGCGGCGGCGGCCGGCGCCCGACGGGTGCGGCCGGCGGCCGGAACGACCGCTGAAGACAGGGCTGGCATGATGCAGAACCGAGCCACCTCGCGAAGCCGACTCTCGATCCGCCTGGCCGCCTGGGCGGCGCTGGCCCTCCTGGCCGGCGGCCTCGGCGCCCAGGACCCCGCCGCGACCCTGCCGGGATGGGGCGAACCCCTGCTCTACTGCCGGCGCGCCGAGGGCAACCTCACGCTAACCCTGCGCTGGGTGCCCGACAAGGGCATCCGCCTGGCCGTCGTGCCGCGGCAGGGCGAGACGCCCGTCGCCCTGCATCTCGACGCCCGGCGCCTCGAGGCCGTCGACCTCGCCGGCGACGGCCGCCCCGCCGCCCCGCCGCGGGCGGTGCAGCGCTTCGAGCGCGAGGCCCTGCGAGAGGCCCGCGACCGCGCCGAGCTGACCGTGAAGTTCCGCGATACCGAGTGGGTCCTCTACCTCGACGGCGAACTGGTCGGCGCCCTGGCGGCGCCCTTCGAGCCGCCGGCCGATATCGTCCTGCCCGCGCGCGACCCGGCGGAACTGGTCGACAAGCCGCTCTTCCGGCCGGTGCCGCGCGAGGAGTTCACCACCGACTTCATGATCGAGGAGGGCGCCCCCAACGAACTCTACCCCTGGCGCATCGAGGCCGGCGCGTGGCATATCCACACCGCCATGCAGGACGCCCTCACCCGCCCGGAGTCGGACGTGGCGCGCATCCAGCAGGTGCCCCTGACCGCCGACAAGAGCCCGAACTTCTACTCGCTCAAGGGCGGCGGCCCCGACCGCGAGACGAAGCTCCCGGCCGAGGCCGTCCTGACCACCGGCTACGACTTCTTCGACCACTACGAACTCGCCGCCGCCCTGCAGCTCAACCAGGGCATCGCCGGCCTGGTCTTCTACCACCGTGGCGAGGGCATCCAGGACTTCTACGCCCTGACCCTGGAGATGAACAGCGACGCGGCCGAGGCGGGCAGCCTCTGCCTCTGGGAGGCCCGCCAGGGCCGGCGACGCGTCCTGTCGCGCGTCGAGGTGCCGCTCTACCGCGAGCAGTGGTACCGCCCCATGGTCCGCCTCGACAAGGACCTCATCGTCGCCTACCTCGACGGCGTCGAGGTCATGCGCGTGCGCGAGCCCCTGCCCATCGGCGGCAAGATCGGGCTCTACGCCCAGACCCCCGAGGAAATACGCTTCGATGACGTGCTCCTCAAAGCCCATACCCAGGTGCCGCTCGACACCGTCGAGGAGATCACCTACCAGACCCTCCACCACGACGGCTCCTTCTACGTCCGCCCCGGCTTCTGGACCGCCGGCACCGACCCGGCCGCCAAGCGACTCGAGCCGCCCCGGCGGCGCCGCGCCCAGACCCTCGTTGTCGGCCGCCCGCACCACGCCCAGACCGTCTTCGCGGCGACCTTCGAGCCGACCGGCAAGACCTGGGATGTCGGCCTCGTGGCCGGCTTCCGTGACCCCGAGAGGCCCTACTACCGCTGCCGCGTCGAACGCCGTGGCGATCAGCAGACCTACGTCGTCGAGAGGATCCGCAAGGGCCGCCCGCAGGTCCTCGAGACCTGGTCCCACACCGCCGACAACGCCGGCGCGACGCCGACAGCCCTGCGCCTCATGGCCGATGCCACCCACCCGAAACGCCTCGACCTCCTCTGCCAGGACCGCCTCGTCCTCACCGTGCCCCTCGAGGAGCCCCTCCAGGGCGCCATGGGCGTGACCGTCGGACCCGGCACCGCCACCGCCATCACGGCCATGGCCTACGACTTCGAACGCCAGCGCCACCTCGAGAGCCAACAGCACAACCCGATCTTCCAGCAGGACAGCTTCATGCGGCACTGGGCCGCCCCCGAAGGACAGTGGATCGGCGGCGCCGAGGGCAGCCTCTGGCATAAAGGCGATTTCTTCTCTGACTACACCATGACCCTGCCCTGCATCCCCGGCGCGGTGCTCCACGCCGGCGTCCCCGACGGCGGCGCCGCCGGGCCGATCCGCGTCAGCGTCGGCACGAGCACCCTCCGCCTCGAGATCGACGAGCCCGGCCAGGCCGAACCGACGGCCTACGAGTGCGAGGTGCCCCTGCCGGCCGGCGCCAGCCTGGCCGACCAGAATTTCGACTTCCACCACGAGGGCTGGTGGACCTGGGTCGAGGTCAACGGCACCACCCTCCTGCGGCACCGCCTGACCGCACCGCCGACCGGCACGCGCTGCCTGGTCAAGGGCATGACCCTGGCCCATATGGCCCGCAGCCGCGCCTGCCGCGCCGGCGTCATCGACGACTTCTTCAACGAGTCACCGCACCAGTGGACCGTCAACGGCGGCTCCTGGCAGATCATCAACCGCTTCCAGTGCACCCCGAGCTGGTCCCACATGGCCGGCGAATCACCCGACGGCATGGCCGCCCTCTGGCATAAGACGATCTTCTCCGGCGATATCGTCGTGGAGTTCTACGCCGGCACCCGGCAGGGCTGGTACGACCGCCCCGGCGACCTGAACTGCACCATCATGGCCAGTACCACCTCGCCCAGCCGCGTCTACACCGTCACCTGTACCGAGTACGACTACAACCTCTCGCAGAACTGGAGCACCCTCTACCGCCAGGGCGAGGTCATGGCGCGCTCGGAGAAGTACACCGTGCCGCGCCGCCGCGCCGGACTGGTGCGCAAGTACATGGACCCGCTCATCGCCGAGGGCCGGCCGGTCCACGGCGCCTGGTACTACATCAAGCTGCGCAAGATCGGCAACCGCCTGGAGTACTGGTTCGATAACGAGCTGGTCTTCTCGACCGAGGACCCGGAGACGCTCCAGCAGGGCCTCGTCGGCATCTGGACCTACATCCACTCGATGACCCTGGCCCAGGTCAAGATCACCTTCCAGGAGGCGCGGCCGCGGCCCATGGCGGTGCGCCGCCTGCCCGCCGGCACCGCCCCCGCCCCCGCCGCAGCGGTCCCCGCCCCCGCCACCGTGCCCGCGCCCGCTGCGAGCCCGGCCCTGACTGCCGAGGGCTTCCCGCTGGACTGCCTCGACCCGGCCTACTGGAGCGTCGCCGATACGGTCGGCCACGCCGTCATGGAGACCTTCCGCGGCAACTCGGCCGGGCTGCGCCTGACGAACCGCCTGGGCTCGGGGTCGATGCACCTCAAGCCGGAGCTGCCGACCCTGCCGCTGCACCGCCTGGCGGGCTGGCGCTTCCAGATCCGCCGGACACCCGGCACCCGTATTAACCTCTATTACAGCGTCGGCACCCTCGGCGCCAACGGCGCCTACGTCCCGCGCCGGCAGTACTTCCACCACCTCGGCGGCTCGGACTTCTCCGACGGCGCCTACACCTGCACCGGCCAGACCGCCGTGACGCCCCAGGCCCGCCTGGACCGCCCGCGCGACGACTGGCAGACGGTCATCGCCTGGATACCCAGCCGGCGCCGCAGCCCGGACGACGAGCGCCGCCAGACGCGGGTACGCCTCGAGGGCTTCGGCGAGATCCAGCCCGGGCCGCTCGCCTGCGGCCTCGGCGGCAACGTCCCCGGTGATGGCTATGCCGTCCGCGACCTCGGACCGATCTTCTTCGACCCGCCTGCCATCGCGCCCGCCGACGCCGCCAACGCCCCGCGCCTGGCCCTGCGCGGCACCGACGGCAGCGGCCTCCGTCGCGACCTCCGCGGCGAGGACCCCTTCGCGGAACTCAAGGAGGCGCTCGCCAGCCAGAGCCGCGATGGCCTCAACACCATCACCCTCCGCGCCGTCAGCGCCAAGGGCACCGCCGCCCACCACACCCTCGCCTGGGTCAAGCTCCCGGAACAGCCCGCCGTCGACCTCGGCTGGGACCCGGACCGCCCCGACACCCTCCGCCTCGACCACCGCGGCGACTACCCCGACCCGCGCCTGACCGGCGCCGCCGTCACCCTCGACGGCCAGGCCCTGCCCCTCGAGCCGGTCGGCTGGCAGGAGACCCGCCTGGCACGCCTGCCGCGCGGCGAGGCCCGCCGCGGCCCGCCACTGGTCCTCACCCTCAGCCTGGCCGGAACCACCCGCGAGGTCGCCCTCGATGCCGCGGCCCAGCCCGTCAATGCCGCGCCGGTCCTCCTCGCCATCGAGGGCCTCAAGAGCTTCTACCTGACCTTCGAAGACCGCAAGACCGCACCCCTCAATTTCGCCGGCGACGGCCGCATGCGCATCGACCACGACGACCCCGACCAGGGACGCTACCTCGAGGTCCGCAACCGCGACCTCGACCAGCGCCTCAGCACCCCCATCGACACCGCCTTCTCCATCGCCGAGTTCCCCGTCATGCAGATGCGCTACCGCGCCTACGACATGGTCCGCGCCAGCGTCGCCTTCCGCAACCACCACCACATCCGCCTCAATGACGACCTCGCCAGCGCCGCGGCGGTCCGCCTTGCCCACGACCTCCGCCTCGACGAGGCCTGGCATACCTGGACCGGCATCGTCAGCGATGGCTTCACCCAGCAGGCCTTCTCCACCGCGCGCTTCACACCCCAGAGCCTCACCCTCGGCTCGGCCGGCAGCCCGGACCAGACCGGGCGCTACTCGCGCTGGCACCTCGACGACATCGCCTTCGGACCCGCCGTCGCCAAGCCCGACCAGCTCGCCTTCACCCCGCGCTACGACGACGGCGACGGCGTCGAGGCCGTCCTGACCGCCATCACCGCGGGCGAGACCGCCTGGTATGACCTCGACGACGCGGCGCGCGCCACCCTGACCTGGGCCCGCAGCGAGCCCGGCAAGCCCCTGGCAGTCACCCTCGACGGCCTCGCCGACGGCGTCCACCACCTCCTCGTGCGGGCCGTCGACACGCGCGGCGCCGAGTCGGCCGTGACCGATATCCCCTTCCTCCTCGATACACGGCCGCTGGAGGTCACCAGCGCCTTCGGCCCCCTGGCCGACCCCTCGGCCAACGGCGTCCACCTCGGCGTCACCCTCAACAACCACGGCGGCGCGCCCTGGGCCATCGAGAAGGCGTCGTTCTTCGTGGCCGGCGCCAAGGTCCAGATCCCCGCCTGGACCAACCTCTTCCTGCATAGCGCCCAGCACGACCGCCTGGTGCTGAACTACCCGCTGCTCTGCCGCGGCCAGCTCGACGCCGCCAAGGACGGCGACGCGATCGAGTTCGCCATCGACGGTATCGTCGATGGCGCCGGCAACCCGACCGACCGGGTCAGCATCCCGATCAAGGTCGACTTCGCCAGCGACAAGACCGGCCCGGCGTGGTACTACCTGCAGTTCAACAGCAGCGTGCACTGGTGGTGGAACTGGGATGGCTACCGCAATACCACCGCCGCCTTCAGCCCCGGCCAGTACAACGCCGTGAACGTGGTCCACCAGCCCGGCCAGAGCCCCTACCTCCAGCACCTCAGCTACCAGGCGAACGCCGACCTCACGCGGGCCGTCACCTGGAAGCCCGCCGACCACCCGTGGCTGTCCTTCCGCATCCGCCGGCCCGACATTCGGCCGCGCCGCCCGGTGACGGTCCAGGCCGTCCTGACCACCACCGACGGCCGCACCTACACCCTGTCGCTCAACGAGCCGGGCTCGGCCAACACCGAACTGAACCGCTCGGTGAAAGTCGACTGGGAGGAGGAGACCTGGCACCGCCTCGCCTTCAATGTCCGCGATGGGCTCAAGGCCGCCGGCGTCACCGACAGCGTCCTCGCCAACACCATCGTCAGCTCGGTCAACATCCAGCGCCGCGGCACACGACACCAGGAGGCGCTCTGCCTCGACGATGTCTTCCTGCATGGCACCGGCGCCGCCGGACAGGCCGACCCGCTGCAGTGGTACGCCTTCGACGCCAGCGGCGTCGCCGACCTGCAGGTGGAGTGCGTCGACGCCGCCGACAAGGTCCTCTGGACCGACGCCCTGCCACGCACCGGCGCCGACCTCAATACCCTCCGCGCCAAGATGACCGGCGACCACGCCTGGCTGCGCTGCCGGGCCCGCGACCAGGCCGGAAATCTCTCGGTGCCCTTCTGGATGCCCCTCGCCAAGTAGAACCGCGCGGCGCCGCAGCCGCGTGGCCGCGGCCGGCCGGCTCGGGACACGGACGGACACGGACCGGCACGGACGACCACGGACGGGATCGGCGGGCACGACGCGCGTGGGCACGGCGCGCATGGGTACCGGCCGGCTCCGCTCTCCCCCAGAGTGGCACAGCCGTCTCGGCTGTGTCGGCGGCTGTCCGCGGCCGCGTGGGCGCGGCCGACGGCGGCATGGGGACACTGGGGACACTGGGGACACTGGGGACACTGGGGACAGAGGGCGAAGCCGCCGGCGCGGCGGCGGCCGTGGGAGCGTTGAGCGTCCTCAGGGCCGCCCCGGCGGCACCTTACCGTCCACTCTGTCCACCCTGTCCACTCTGTCCACCCTGTCCACTCTGTCCACTCTGTCCACCCTGTCCACCCTGTCCACCAGCGCCGCCGCCCGCGCCGCCCGCGCCGCCGGCGCCTGATTCGCGGTTTCCGGTTCTTTCCCCCTCAGCACTCCTCGTCGCCGACCTCGGCGATCCAGCGGCGCGTCCACTCGGCGGTCTCCAGGCCGACGTCACAGATGCAGTTCGAGCAGAAGATGATGCCCTCGATCCAGCCCTTGTGGATCCACTCGCGGTAGGTCTCGCACTGCCGCTGCATCGCCTCCAGACTCAGCGGGCAGCGCTCCCCGTAGTTCCACAGGTAGCACCCCGCCAGGCGGCGCTTGCCGGGCGTGCGCGCCAGGATGGTCTGCATGCCCTCCTCGAGGCGGCCCAGCTCCGAGCCCTTCCACACCCACAGCGTCAGCACGTCGGCCAGGTCGACGTAGTCCTGGACATCGAAGCCGAACTGGTAGCTGTACCAGACCATCCACAGCTCCAGAGGCCGCCCCGGGAAGCCGTGCAGGCGTTCACGCATGGCGCGTATGCTCTCGATCGAATGCCGTGCCGGCCGTCGGCCGGCCTCCTGCACCGAGGTGAAGAAGTCGTCCAGGACCGCGCCGCGGACATTCGGGTAGCGCGCCGCCATGCGCAGGACCTCGTCGAGGTCGCTGCGGTCGTCGTTGTGGCGCTGCACGCCGCCGGCGCCGATGGCCGACCAGACCACCTCGTCGAGATCCTTGATCTTCTCCGCCTCGGCATCGAACGGCGGGAAAGGCCCCGACCACATGGCCACCCGGCAGCACCGCGAGAGGCCCAGCCAATCGCAGCCCTGCCGCGCGTCCATGCGGTTGACGCCGGGGAGGTTATAGGTGTTGACGCCCTGGGCATTGCGGTGGTGGCAGCCCGGATCCTGGCCCCAGATCCACAGACGGTCGCGGAATTTCATCGCTGGAGTGACTCCTTCTTACAGCGCCTTCCCCGGCGCCCTGGCGCCGGACGGTGCAGAGCGAAACATCGCCCACGCCCTCTCCCCGCCGGCCTCCGTTCCGGCGCCCTGAAAGGGCATCATTCATCAGCCCAGGGCAACGCCCTGGGAAATCGTATGTCACGCCTGGCAGGCTGAAAGTCTGCAACAAGACGACGCACGCAACGACGCGACGTCTCCTGCGAAACCGGCGGCCGCAACCGCGCTGCCGGTCATGGCTTGCCGTCACGGCATGGCCCTCAGGCCCCCCCGCTGATGGGCGATCCTGACCTATTCACGCGCCGCACGGCGGCTCTTGAACAGGTCACCCTTCGGGCTTCGACGCGAGGCGCGTGCGGCCTCTTGCTCAGGGCTGGCCTTGAGCAAGCGGCGCGGGTGCTTCGCGAGTAATCCAGGCAAGCAGGCCTTCGGCATTGCCATGCAGAATGCGCTCGCGGTCGGCCGGCGGTATCGGCAGACGCCGGATGGTCTCGAGGGCAAAGCGCATCTGCGCCGGGCCCTGCAGGGGCGCGTCGGTGCCAAAGACCAGGTGGCCGGCGCCAATCAGCTCCACCGCGCGCTCCATCACACCCGGATAGACGTACATCAGGAAGTGCGCCGTGTCGACAAAGACATTCTCCAGACGCAGCGCCGCCACGCGCTCCAGGCCCTGGAGGTTCGGGAAGTACGGATAGAGCGGATTCTGGAAGATCCCGGCCAGGTGCGCCAGGATGAAGCGCGTGTCCGGGTGCCCCCCGGCGAACTCGGCGACGCGCTCGGCGTCGGCGAAGCCGGTGCCGGGCATGCACGAGACGTGGAACAGCATCAGCGGCACCTGCCGGGCCACCTCGTCCAGGAAGGCCCGTGCCGAGGCCGAGCGCAGGTCGTAGCCGTGGTAATCCGGGTGGGCCTTCACCCCGATGAAGCCCGCCTCGTCCCGGAGCAGCGCCAGGTCGGCAATCGACTCCGGGAAGACCGGGTTGACGGTGACATAGCCGCGCAGCCGCGGCGCCTGCCGCAGGGCCCGCGCCAGCTCGGCGTTGCCCTCGCGGGCGTCATACATCAGGCTGCGTGACGAGGAGACCCAGAGGGCGTCGACGCCGGCCGCGCTCAGGAAGGCCTCCAGACGGGCCGCGTCGGCCGCCCAGAACGGCGCCTGGTTGATCTGGCCCAGGTGACCATGAACGTCGATGACCATGGCTCAGACCTCCAGGATGTTCAGCCGCCGTCCGAAGCTCGACAGCTCCTCGGCCGGGCCGTTGCGCACGACGATGCCGTCCTCCCAGCGGAAGCCCTGCCCGGCACGGCTCAGGAAGATGTCGACCATGAAGGCCATGGCCTCTTCCAGCGTGTAGGTCGACGAGGTCTCGAGGAATGGGTACTCGCACTCCATCTGGCCGCAGCCGTGCGCCGGCCCGTAGAGGATGGCATCCCCGTAGCCCTTCGATCGGATGACGTCATGGACGCGCTGGGCGACGCTGGCGGCGGGGGTGCCGGCCCGCATCAGGTCGATGGTCATGGTCTCGGCGTCAAGGCCGACCTGCAGGAAGCGCCGCAGCTCGTCCGGGCAGTGCCCGAGCACCACCGGCCGGCCGATGCTGGCGCTGTAGCCGGCGACCTTGGCGCCGATGCTGAAGTGGATGACCTCGCCGGTCTGCACCGGCCGCAGCGACGGCCGGCTGATCGCCTGCGCCGAGTTCGGCCCGGAACAGCACCATATCGGATAGCCGGTCGCCTCGGCGCCGGCCGCCAGCATCGCCCCGGTGGCCAGACCGACGAGCTGACACTCGGTCAGACCCGGCCGAATGCCCTCGAGGACCGCCCGAAAGCCAATCTCCGACAGCCGCGCCGCCTCGCGCAGACAGCGCAGCTCATTCGCACTCTTGCGCATCGAGACGGCACGCACCACCGCGTCGGCCGGCACCACACTGACCGCCGCGCCGACCGCCTCGCGCAGGGCCGTCAGGATCGTGTGCGGGAACATGTGCCAGCCGGCAATGCCAACCCGGCGCGGCCTGAACTCCGCGGCGATGTCGCGCCAGGTCGGCAGGCGGCTGCCCGGATAGTCGGGCTGCGACGACTCGCGGAAGTCCATGAGCTGGATGACACGCCCAATCCGCGTCCGCGCCGTCGCGTAGGTGCGGCTCTCCGGGCCGATCAGAAGTGCCGCCGGGCCGTCGACGCTGATCAGCACCGCCGCGGTCTCGAAACTCGGCCAGTAGTCGGCGTAGTAGCGCACGTGGGCCGGCTCGCTCTCGGTCGAGAAGGCCAGAAGAAGATCCAGGCCCTGCGCTGCCATCGCCTCGCGCGTCGCCGCCAGACGGGCCTCGAACTCGCTCTGCGGAATGGCAAACTCGGACATGACGCGCTCCTCCTTCACCACCAGACCCGCTCCCCGACCCTCGCCGTTGGGCGTTCAGCGTTGGACGTTGGACGTTGGGCGTTCCCGATCCTCGACGTTGGACGTTGAACGTTGAGTCCACTCCAAAAAGGCTTCTTGCGTGTCGTCCTCGTCCTCGTCCTCGTCGTCGTCCTCGTCGTCGTCGTCGAATCTGAGCTCAATCTCTATCGAGGACGAGGACGAGGACCGCTGCGCTGAGGACGAGGACGATTCTCTAGAGCGGGCTCAACGCCCAGTGTTCAACACCGGCCACCCGAGTCCCGCGGCCCGCCGCCGCGTGTCCGCCCCA
>JAAYZO010000222.1 GCA_012514865.1 Lentisphaerota bacterium
CCGGGCCGGCTGGGTCGCGGCCGGCCCGGGTGGCGTCGCCGTCGTCAGGCGCGGCGCGGCCGCGGGGCTGGGTGGCGCGGCTGTGGTCCTGGCTGCGGGGCCGTCCGTGAGGGGTCGCGTGGCGCGCCCGCGGCCGTCGCCGGGGCTGCGCCTGCCGTGCCGGAGTCAGCAGGGATAAGGAACGTCGAGCCATGTCCGATCGGATGCGTGTTGCCGTGTCAGGCCTGGGCAGTCGTGGGCGTTACCTCGCCCGTGAGTTCGCCAGGCATCCCCAGACGCAGCTCGTGGCGCTGTGCGACTGCGATGAGAAGGCCCTCGAGGCGGCTCGCCGCAACCTCGGCACCGAGGCGGCGCTCTACACCGACCTGGAGACCCTCTGCCGGGAGGTGCCCTTCGAGATCGGCGTGGTGGCCTCGTGGGACCCGGCCCACCGCGACAATGCGGTCACCTTCCTGCAGCACAACAAGCACGTCTACCTCGAGAAGCCGATGGCGCAGACCATCGCCGACTGCGATGCCATCCTGCGCGCCTGGGAGGCCTCGACCGGGACCCTCCTGGTCGGCCTGGAACTGCGCTACTGCACCCTCTGCCAGGAGATTCGCCGCCTGCTCGACGCCGGCGAGATCGGCAGCGTCAAGCTGGCCTCGGCGGTCGACAATGTCTCCGTCGGCGGCCAGTACTACTACCACAACAACCGCCGCCGCAAGTCCTTCATCCGCAGTCTGATGATCGAGAAGGGCACGCATACCCTCGACCTCATGAACTGGTTCATCGGCTCGGAGCCGGTGCGGGTCTACAGCGAGGGCGGCCTCGATGTCTTCGGCGGCAATGAGCCCAACGACAAGCGCTGCCGCGACTGCGACCAGCGCACGGTCTGCCCGTACTTCATGAACACCGGCAGCTTTACCTACGACTACGGCGAGACCGCCAAGTCGGCGATGGACTTCTGCGTCTATGCCCGCGAGGTCGACGTCGACGACAACTCGGTGGTCATCGTGCGCTATGCCAACGGCGCCAAGATGACCTACAGCGAGTGCCACTTCACGCCCGACTACAACCGTCACTTCGTCCTGGTTGGCGACCGCGGCCGCATGACCGCGTTCTACAACAACGAGCAGGAGTTCCTCATCCGCATCGAGAAGCGCCACTCGAGCAAGGTCGACGAGTACCACCCGCCGCGCAGCTCCGGCGGTCATGGCGGCGGCGACCCGAAAATCCTGGCCGAGTTCATCCGCCGCGCCGCGGCCAACGAGCATAGCTGCCCGGGGGCGGTCGACGCCCGCAACAGCGCCGCCATCGCCATCGCCGCCGCCGAGTCGTGTGAGACCCACGGGCCGGTGGCCATACCCCTGTACGAAGGCCCGGCGGCGCAGGCGGCCGGACGATAGCCCCGGCACGGGCGGAGAGACACGTACCAGAGAGGGAAGCCAGATCATGACGGTCAGCAGCAGGACAACGAAAGCGACACTCCGTGTGCCGCGGGCCCGCCTCTATGCCTGGCGGCCGGCCGCCGGGCGCGTCCTCACGCCGCCCCCCAGCGGCGTCGTCAACGTCGGCATCGTCGGTTGCGGCGGCATGGGCTGCGGCGTCGCCCGTGAGCTGATGAAGCTGCCCGACGTGCGCATCATCGCCGTAGCCGACCCCGCCACCGAGTACCAGGACGACTTCTTCTACAAGGCCCGCGTCGGGCGGCTGCCTCTCAAGGGCCAGGTCGAGAAGCACTACCGCGAGGCCGATCCGGGCTTCCGCTGCGCCGACTACGAGGACTTCCGCGTCATGCTCGAGCGCGAGAAGGCCATCGACGCCATCGTCTGCGCCACGCCGGACCACCTGCATGCCTACGTCTCCGTCGTGGCCATGCGCATGGGCAAGCATGTCTACTGCGAGAAGCCGATGGCGCACAACCTGCGCGAGGCCCGCCTGATGACCCGCGTCGCCGCCGAGATGGGCGTCGCCACCCAGATGGGCAACCTCGGCCACGCCCGCGACGGCATGCGCACCACCTGCGAGTGGCTCTGGGGCGGCGCCATTGGCACTGTCCGCGAGGCCCATGCCTGGGTCGGCGCGGCGCGCTGGCACAAGGGCATGACTGCGGTGCCGAGCGACACGCCGGCGGCGCCCGCCTGGCTGAATTGGGACCTCTGGCTCGGGCCGCGCCCGGCGAGGCCCTACCACCCGGCCTACGTGCCGGTGCGCTGGCGCGACTTCTGGACCTTCGGCCTGGGCGCCATCGGCGACTTCGTCTGCCATGACCTGGACAACGCCTGCTGGGCGCTCGACCTCGCGGATCCGGTCTGCGTCGAGGCCTTCCCCGGCGGCCAGACTGCGCCCGAGCTGACGCCGCACGCCGAGATCTGCCACTTCCAGTTCGACCGCCGCGGCCGCCGCCCGCCGGTCCGCGTGAGCTGGTACGACGGCGGCCTGCGACCGCCCACCCCCGACGGCTGGCCGGCCGAGGAGCCGCTGCCCGGACGCGGCGTGCTCTTCATCGGCGACAAGGGCACCGCGATGTGCCCCGGCCTCGGCGCTGCACCACGACTCTTCCCGCAGGAACGCGCCGACGCCTTCACACCCCCGGAGCCGGTTCTGCCGCGCTCGCCCGGACACCACCGCGAGTGGATCGACGCCTGCAAGGGCGGCCCGCCCGCCGGCACCGAGTTCTCCTACGCCTGCCGGCTTACCGAGATGGCGCTGCTCGGCGTCGTCGCCCTGCGCACCCGCAAGAAGATCCTCTGGGACGCCGAGAACCTCAAGGCCATCGGGGTCCCTGAGGCCGACGCCATCATCCAGGGCGAGCCCTACCGCCAGGGCTGGGAGCTCTGAGAAGGCCCGCCGCCGCGGCGGCCCGCAGGCGCCGCGGCGGCCCGCAGGCGCCCGCGGCCCCGAGGGGGCAAGGGACTCAAGGGACTCGAGGGACGCAAGGGATTAGGACCGCCTTGGGCCGACGCCGGCGGCTCCAGAGTGGCACGGCCGTCTCGGCCGTGGCGGCAGATCCAGAGTGGCACGGCCGTCTCGGCCGTGGCGGCGGCGGCACCCAGCCGCCTCTCCCCGGGAACGCCGAACTCCCGTTCGGCTTTCCTCACGGGCGCCGCTTCCCGGCGCCCGTTTGCGAGGTCCACGGGCGGCGCCGCGGACCAGCGTGCCGGCGCCGCTTCCCGGCGCCCGTATCACGGGTTGCCCTCCCTGCTCATCTCGGCCTGGACCTGCTCCGGCGTCAGGGCCTCGGAGAAGATCACGACCTCGTCCAGGGCGGTGTCGGCGGCGACGGCGTCCTTCGGGCTCCAGTTCTGGGCCTGGCCCAGGCTGAAGAAGGCCGGCAGGGACCGGAACCATCGCTCCGGGCTCACCGTGGCGCGGCCGGCCTGGGCGCCATCGACGTAGAGGGTCACCACGCGCTCGGCCCAGGTGACCGCGATGTGGATCCACTGGCCGTCCTGCCAGGCCGCGGTCGGCGTGCGCGTCGTGCCCCACTCGCCCTCGATGCCGTTGCCCGCGATGACGATCAGGTGGTCGTCAAGGAAGCGGTAGATGTAGAACTTGGCACGGTCCTCGTCGCGCAGCATGAAGAGGAATCGGAAGCCGCGGTCGCGGCCGTTCCAGCCGAGCGGCTGCATCCAGAAGGCGATGGTGACGCGTTCGAGGAGGACATTGCCCTCCGCGTCGTAGTCGACCCAGCTCCGCGCCTGGCTGCTCTCGCCGAAGACCGCCGCCTGGCCGCGCCGGCCGGGCACGTACCGGACCTCGCCGTGGATCTCCAGCGGCTGACGCGAGCCCCGCGCCGCGGCGGCCTGCAGACGGCCGTCCATCGGGGCGTAGAAGAGCACCGCCGGCGAGACCTCGACCGCCGGCAGCAGCGGCGGCGGCACGCTCTCGGCGCAG
>JAAYZO010000223.1 GCA_012514865.1 Lentisphaerota bacterium
CATCCGCGCTTCGCGAATAATCCAGGCTACGGGATGCCGAGCCGACGCTCGGCGCTCCCAGGAGCGCGGCTGAGGACAGCCCGCCATGGCAGGCCCGGCCGGGGTGGCAGTCTAACGCAGGGGCTGCGTCTCGGCCATGGCGGCGCGGCCGGCCGGGGGCAGGCCGAAGTCCGGGATGGTCAGGCGTTCGCCGTCCCGACGGGCCGACTCGTGCGCCACGATGCCCGGCGCGTTGTAGCGTGCCGCAAGCCAGACGTGGTTCGGCGGCAGCCGGTCGCTGGCAACCGAGCGGACGAAGTCGTTGACCAGGAACACGTGTGTTCCCTCGTGGCCATTGGGCACGCCGGCGAACTCCAGGGGGAGCTGCCAGTAGGGCTGGGCCGCCGAGACGCCGAGGAAGGTCTTGCCGAGGAACTCGTCCGGCAGGCCGTGGCGGTTCTCCTCGGTGATCGTGACGCCGTTGAAGACGCAGAGGTCGTTCAGGTCCTTCTTGCGGTGCTTCACGAGGTCGTTGGCCTCGGCGTAGGGGATGGTGCCATCCCTACCGTAGTCCTGGGGGAAATCCAGCCAGGTGAAGACGTTCGATAGGACGCCCTCCTCGCGCGGCTGCTCCTGGTAGCACCCGCGCGTACCGGTGAGGGTCATGCGGTCCATCATGCTGTGGGCGGTGCGACGGAACTCGCAGATCCTCGCCATGCCGCCATCCGAGGTCCGGAACAGCCCGGTCTCGTTGCTGAACACGTTGTTCCAGTGGCTGAGGTCGGCATCGAAGATGCCATCCGGATCGTCGTCGACATAGCCGAAGCAGGACACCTCCGTCATACGCCGGAAGGTCACGCCGAGGATGAAGGCCACCGAATGGGTCGGGTAGAGCATCGGGGGGAAACTCGCGAACTGCTTCCAGAGGTCCCCGTTACTGCGCATGTAGGACCGGTAGAAGTGCGCCATGTCATGGTGGTACTGGCCTTCGCCGTAGACGAACCTGCCGAAGTCGCCGGCCAGGAAGCGATCGCGGCAGTAGGTGGTCTGGGCGCGGTAGTAGCTGGTCTCGGCCAGCATGTAGATCAGCCCCGTCTCCTCGACGGTCCTGACCAGCTCGTCCAGCTCTTCCAGTGACGTGGCCGCGGGCACGGCGCTGTACACGTGTTTGCCGGCCTTCAGCGCCTGCACGGCCTGGGGCGCATGCGCCCAGCGCTGGGTGAAGAGCGCGATGCAGTCGCAGTCGCTCTTGCAGAGCTCGTCCAGCGACGCGAAGGTCCGGCGGATCCGGAACTGCGCCGCCTGCTCGGCCAGAGGGCCGGCCCTCAGGTCGGCCAGGTAGACCTCGTCCACCAGCGGGTGGGCCTGGAAAAGCGGTATGAAGCTCCGGCTGAAGCCCCCCGCCGCGCCACAGATGCCGATCTTCAGTCCCATGGCCACTCTCCTCTGCGAAGGCCGCGGTGTGCCGCGATCAGTCGACCAGCGGGTTGGGCTTGCCGGCGGCCTTGTCGGTAGCGTAGTTGTCGCGCTTGTTGTAGGTGACGTACGCCTCGGCGTCCTCGATACGCCCCGTCTTCTCGTAGTTCTCGACGATATCCGGCGTGTGCGGGTGCGGCTGGCTGTGGTCCAGCTTGGCCCACGGCGGGCCTTCCCGGAATGGCGTGCGGAAGCGGTTGGTCAGGCGATCGCGCTTCTCGAGGTGGTCCATGCAGGCGCGGATGCAGCCGTAGCCGCCGCCCAGGGCACGGCCATAGCCGTAGCGACGCGGGTATTCCTTGAGGAAGGGATTCAGCTCGCCCTCGCGGCCGCCCTGGATGCCCTTCTCACAGGCCAGCGGATCGAGCTTGCCCCACTCGATCTCATGACCCGCGAGGGTGACTTTGACGGTTTCCTTCATGCTGATGGCCTGCGCCGGGCACTGCTTGGCGCACTGCATGCAGCGGTCGCAGATCTCACCCTCGAAGATGGGGTCGGGCTCCAGCTCGGCTTCCGTCATGCACAGCGCGAAACGCTGCCGGGGACCGAACTGCGGGGTCAGGAAGACCTTGCTGTAGCCGATCTGCCCCAGGCCGGCCAGGAAGGCGGCAATGCGGAAGTGGACCAGGACGTCGGGGTAGGGCTTACCCTCCGCCACCGGAATGCTCCAACCGGCGCGGAAGTTGCCGGTGACCGGATTGACGGCCTCGCCGCCGTTGGCGTTCAGCAGGGGCACGGTCTCGTAGCCGTGGTCCTCGAGGAAGTTCGTGAGGTTCCACAGCACCATCGGGGCGTAGATCTGGTTCAGCGCCGCGTAGCCCATGGAGGGATAGGTGGTGTAGAGCGTGCCCTCCTCGATACCCCGCAACGCCCCGCGGGCGATGCGGAACCCGAGCACGATCATCGACTTGGCCCGCGGCGCGATGGCCCGCGGATCGAACTGCTTCGGGGCTCCCTCCCAACGAGTCATGGGAGCGATACCGACCAGGTCCGCGCCCTTCTCACGACAGAAGCGCTTGACACTCTCAGCAGTGACCATACCACATACTCCGGGCTCTTCCGGCAACCGCGTACTTCAGGTGACGACGGGGGCGAGTCCATCTCGCCTGTCCTGGGCTCCCCCTGGGCGAGTCTGGACGAGGGCGCTGGCCTGGCGACTCCCCTATCCCAAGGGGATTGTGTCCTCCAGCCCAGGGTTGCGGCGCAGCCGCCACCCTGGGTCCCGTTCCCATCCTGTTCATCCAACCCCAGCGGGTTTGCGTCATCGTGCGGGGGCGCCGGCCCCTGGCGATCTGCCCGACATTATAGCATATCTAACCCGTTTCACGCAGCCGCGCTAAACGCACACGGCACGCTCCCGGCTCAAGCCGGCACTCTGACCGGGAAGGCGCCGTCCGCGATGTTTCGCTCTGCTATACCTGGCGTCCTGCGCCGGTGAC
>JAAYZO010000224.1 GCA_012514865.1 Lentisphaerota bacterium
GACCTGCGGCACCGCCCGGCCTTCCTCTACCGCGATATCTACCCCGGCCAGGCCGAGATACCCGGCCTCTACCGGCGCAAGGTCCGGCAGAACAGCAGCGGCACCGCCGAACTCGGCTTCAGCGAACGCTACGGCTCGCCCCGCGGCGTCCACTCGATGCACCTCTACTCCGCGGATTTCCCCAAAGAGATCTCGTGGATGAACAAGAATGGCACCCGCCAGGTCGTCGATACCCCCCACAATGGCTCGATATGCTTCTCCCAGCCCGAGGCCCTCGACCGTTTCGAGGCCAAGCTGCGGGAGTACGTGCGGCAGGACCGCGCCCGCAGCGACGAGACCGGGGCGCCCTACCCGGTCTTCTATGTCGTCGACATGAACGACTGCGCCGTGGAGTGCTTCTGCCCGGAGTGCCAGGCCTTCATCAAGGAGCACGACGTCTCCGGCCTGGTGATCCACTTCATGAACCGCCTCTGGGACCGCGTCGCCGCCGACTTCCCCGACATCTACCTGATGATGTTCGCCTACCACGACTCCACCACGCCGCCGCCGAGCGGCCTGCGCCCCAAGGGCAACGTCATCGTCCGCCTGGCCTACATGGACCACGAGTTCGCCGGGTCGGGCAAGGTCAAGCGCGACGTGCTCTTCCCGCTCGACCACCCCAACAACCGGCCCTACGACGAGGCCATGGCGGCTTGGCAGCGGACCGCTGAGCACATCGCCATCTGGGACTACTGGAAGCTCTTCCGGGGCGGCTTCCGGACGCCCGTGCATAACCTCGCCGCCATCCCCGGCCTGGTGCGGCGTTACCGCGATATCGGCGCCAAGCACTTCTTTGTCGAGATGGAGCTGGGCACGACCGTCCCGCTGGCCTTCTTCGACCTGCGCTACTACCTCGGCGCCAAAATGATGGACGACCCGGATCTCGACCCCGACCAGCTCATCGCCGAGTACATGGCCCTGGCCTACGGCAAGGCCGCGCCGGCCATGCAGGAGATCGCCGATTACACGGTCAGACGCATGGCCGAGATGACCGAGCCGCTCGGCGCCGTGCCGCCCGAGAAACGCCCGTTCACCGATGCCGCCTTCTTCACCACGCTCTACGGCCTGCTCGACCAGGCCGAACAGGCCGAGGCCGGCAACCAGGCCGTCCTCGAACGCATCGGCCAGGAACGCCTCATCGTCGATCACGCCTACCTCTACCTCTGGGACGTCACCAAGAACCCCCTCGGCTTCGACCCGAAGGCCCTCCGCCAACGCATCACCGCCGCCGCCGACCGCTTCGGCCAGAGGTACTTCCCGCGTACCTGGGCGCGGGAACGCGGACCCGCTATCGAGTTCCTCGCCAAGGATATGGACTTCCCGGAGAAACAGACCGTCATCACGGCACGCGTCCTCACGAGCGTCCCCGCCGACGGCCGCGAGACGATCGAACTCACGGCCGCGGACCTCGATGGCGGCGGCCTCGCCGACGATCCGGACGCCGTCACGGGGAAGGCCCGCGTCAAAGACAGCGACGGCAAACCCGACTACCACGCGAAGCCCTTCACCTACGGCATCTACGACTGGAAGTTCGCCCGGCACCTCGCCACCGCCACCCTGCCCAAGGAAGACACCCCCCAGGATGAGGCCTACCACTGGTACTACGCCGGACGCACACGCATCTACTCGGACCGCACACGGCTCTGGACACACTGGTCCTGGACCATGAACTTCTCGCTGAAGAAGGGCATGCAGGCCGAGGACTACAAGCAGCTTTACGACGTCTACCTCTCCGCCAAACTCCAGGGACCCTCCTACGTCAAGGACTCCGCCCGGCCCGACGAGATCCGCGTCGACCGCGTCATCCTCGTCAAGGCCAGCCCCGACGACCCGCTCCCGGCACCGGCGCCGGCACCGGCGCCGGCGCCGGCCAAGTAGGTCCGCGGCGCCGCCCGTGGACACCCCCACGGGCGCCGCCGGCGCCCGTGGGAGGCCGAGCCGACGCGCGGCGCTCCCAGGGTGGCGGCCGGACGCACACCGGCGCCGGCCAAGCAGGTCCGCGGCGCCGCCCGTGGACCGCCCGGGCGCGCCAATCTCCCGATTGGCGACATTCGCGGACCGCCCGGGCGCCGTCGGCGCCCGGGAGAGCGCCACTTGGCTCGTGGCGCCCACGTCCGCCCCGCCGGCGCACGGAGGCGCCGGATACAGCAGGGCGGACCATCGCTCGCTGCGCCTGTCCGCGATCCCCCATTCCGGCGCCCTGAAAGGGCATCATTCATCAGCCCAGGGCAACGCCCTGGGAAATCCACCGTCCCGCATAGCAGGCTGAAGGTCTGCAACAAGGCGAAGCGCGCACCACGCCGGGCCGAATCAGGCCCCGGCCGCCCACTTCCACCCCGCCGCTACGGGCGGCCGCGGACCACGACGGCCGCATAGCCCTCGGGCAGGCGCAGCTCGGCGAGCGTCCGGCCGTCGCGGCGGACCTGGCGGCCTTCCTCGCCCGCGGTCCGACGGCCCTCGCGGTCGTAGACGTGGATCGCCATGGCGCTGTCGTCGCCCCAGCCGAAGAGGCCGCTGCGGTTGGTCACGATGCGTTCCTCGGCCATCAGGAAGCCCTCGTGCAGCTCAATCGGGGTGCTCGGGAACATGTGCTCGGTGATCGTCGGGTGGGTCGGATAGACGGTGCGCGAGTACCAGGCGTACAGGCAGCCCCAGTCGAGGGCCTTGAGCATGACCTCGTAGCAGTCCTGCTGCGAGCGCTCGGTGAGGTGGTCGCCCAGCGCGATCGGCGTGTAGAGCAGCATGCGGTGGCAGTTCGTGATGCTGCCGGTCTCGGTGAAGGCCTGGAACTTCAGCCGCGCCAGGGTGCGCGACATCGGGGCGCCGTTGTAGAAGGCCGGCACGCCCCGGTCGCGGATGCGGCGGATGTGGTGCTCGAGAAACGGCAGCGAGACCAGGTGCACCGCGGATTTCAGACGCGTCAGGGTGTAGGTCTTGCCGTCGATGTCACCGGAACAGCCATCCCAAAGACCCGGCGTGTAGGTGTAGTCGCCGCGCGACTGGTTGTACTCGTCCCAGTAGAAGGCGTTCGCACCCAGCTCGTCGAGACGGAGGTCAATGCCGGCACCGATCGCCTTGCCGAAGGCGTTCTCCAGGGTCGGCACGTACAGGTAGTAGTGCGGCAGGCTGTACGACATCTGCTTGCCGGAGGCATCCAGGCGACGGCAGTCGCGGTACGTCTCGACATTCTCGTCCATGACGTCGATATAGCAGTGGTAGTAGATCGCGTAGGCAACACTCCCATCCGGGAAGGCCTCGCGGACGCGACGGTGGGCATCGCGGTAGAACTGGGCGTTCTTCGGGTCTTTCACGAGTTCGTGGAAGGCCAGGCCCTGCGGCACACGGCCCTGCCACTTGGCGCAGTACAGGCCGTCGCTGACCACGTTGACACTCTTGCGCTCGATGAAGTGACGGTACTGCTCCGGGGTCCACTGCGTCACCGGCGCGCGGTAGTCGAGGAAGGCCGACAGGATGGTCATCGGGAAGTTCACCTCGAGCAGCCGCCGCGTGGCGTTGATGAAGCGCCACGAATCCGGCTGCGTCACCGGCACGATGGCCCACTCGGCGGTGTACTCGCCGCCGCCTTTGAGGACGAAGTGCCGGTCCGCGATGGCGATGCCGCCGTCACCGGCTGACTGGTCGACATGGACGCGGAAGACGTCGTTCAGGGGCAGCATCCCGACGCCGCTGCCGGCCGTGGTCAGGAAGGCGCTCGGCTGCTCCGGGATCGCCATGCTCCCGACGCCGCTCGGCAGGCGTATGCCGGCGAGCCAGACGCCCGTGACGCGCTCGGGACCCGGCGCACAGCGGTACGTCTGCATCACCGGGACGTGCTCAGCGCCCAGATTGGTGAAGGTGTCACGCACCTCGATCCACTCAGGATGCGGCACCACGACGCGCCGGAAGCCGTACGACGGCGAGGCGCCGCCGTAGAGCTTGCCATCGGGCGCCGAGAAGGCGCCGGTGACCTCGAACGGCTCGCCGTTGACCGTGAAGCGCACGGCGCCGTCGTCGTGAGAGAGCCCGGCGTAGGTCGTCGGGAACTCGCGCTGTGGCTCGTACACCGGCAGCTCGCCCGTCGGCGCCGGCCGGAACACACGCGTGGTCTCGACATGGACCTTGAGGCGAAACTCGATGTCCTCGAGGGTGATTGTCATGTCGCCCGGCGTCGCCGCCTGGACCATGTTCACAAAACGAACCGTGTTCTCACCGGCCTGGAGCAGCCCGGCGAGGTTGAACTCGAACTCGCAGCCCTTGACGTTGTTCAACAGCGAGTAGTGCGGATGCTTGTCGAACGCCTCGCCACTCGGGGCGTAGGGCACCGTCATGGCACCGTCAGGAGCCACAAAGACGCTCTCCCGGCCACCCATCGTCATGCTGCTGCGCGGACGGTTGACCAGACGCGACCCCTCCACCGGCCGGCCGTTGACCTCGACCCGCAGCGACCGCGCCGCGTAGCCGCCCACGCGCGGCCGATCGAAACGGGCCTGGAAGAACAGCAGCGGGGCCTTCCCCTCGGGGACTTCCGGCGCCGTGAAGGTCACCTCGGTGCCCTGCGCCGCCGCCACCGTCGCCTTGGCCGCGATCGCCAGACTCCGCACCGGCGCCGGAGCCTGGCCATTGCCATCGCCAAAGACGCAGGGCATCAGACGCGTGCGACGGCGCTCCCAGGGCTCCGTACCCAGCGTCATCCAGGTCTCCTGCTCGGGCGGCTGGCCATCGGCGTCCGACAGCGCCACATCGAAGTTGACATCCTGGTACTGCCGCGGCGCCTGCGTACCGAAACGCTCCCAGGGCACCACCGCCTCAATCACATACCCGTCGGCCGTCCGCCGCGCCACGATCTGGCCGCCACTCGTGGGGGCGTCCGTCGGACTCCAGATGACGATCTCAGCCTGGACGCCGCTGCCGTCCGCCTCCAGGCTCCCCGGGCTCATGCCGATGTGGACCTGGCCGGCACCGAAGCCGGTCCGACCCGGCTCCACGCCGGGCGTCAGGTCCATCAGGACCGAGACGTGGTCGCCCTTCCACATATGCCCGCCGCTCAAGGTCTGGCTGAGACGGTCGTCGGTCACCTCCGCGGCCACGAACAGCCCGGCGTCGCGCCAGGCCAGGCGCACCCGGCCGCTCAAATCGGCCGGACCCGACCAGCGCGCGGCGCCCGCACTGACCTGCTCAGGACGAACCAGCTCGAAGACCACCGGGACGTTACTCCAGTCGGCGAGGTCGCCATCGACCACCAGCGGCGGATCGACATCCATGGGAATGACGCTGTAGTCCTCCCCTGACCCGGCCGGCGCCAGCGCCAGCACCAGAGCCCCAACGAGTGCCCAGAAGACCGCCGCGCCTGCCTGTCGGTTCATGCCGCTGCCCTCAGTTCTGAGATGATGACGCTGCCCAGACCGGCCCGCCGGGCCACCGCCCCGCCTGGCTGGCTGGGCCGCACTGCCCGAGAATATCGGCGCGCGACCCGCCCGGCGCCACCCGGACGCCACCCGGGCGCCCCGCCCTGGGAGCGCCGAGCGTCGGCTCGGCATCCCGCCCGGGCGCCCCGCCCTGGGAGCGCCGAGCGTCGGCTCGGCATCCCGCCCGGGCGCCGCCGAGCGGCGCCCGGGAGTCCACGGCCGGCGCCGTGGACCTACATGCCCGGCGACCCTGGCCGTGGGCCTGGGGCCTCCCGGAAAGGGACTCAAGGGACTCAAGGGACTCCAGGATGGGGTCGCCGCAGATCACTCGTGCCGGCCAGGCCACTCGGCGTCCCTGCTGTCCCTGGTGTCCCTGGTGTCCCTGCTGTCCCTGGTCTCCCGGATGCCCGGTCCACGGTCCCCCGTGCTTTCCCCGCCCTCGTCCGCGAGGGTGCTCTCCCGGCCCTCCCGGTGTATCGTATCGGCGGCCGCATCGCGGCCCACACAACGGGGTCATGACGATGGAGAGGCTTTCCATGGCAACAGGAGAGTGGCGGCGTGGTCTCGTGGCTCTGGCCTCGGCGCTGGCCCTGGTCGGGTCGGCGGGGTGTACCTACCTCGCCCACCGCGGCCAGGATGCCCTCGATATGATCGACCTCGGCGTCACCGCCTCCGCCAGGCCCGGCTTCGCGCTCTACTACAACTTCGTCCCGGTGGTGCCGATCGGCTATGGCCACGTCGACGGGACTTTCCTCGGCATCGGCGGCGGCCGCGCCGGCGCCATGCCGCACTACGAGCGCAGCCGCGGCGTCGTCCTCTGGGGCGAAGAGGAGGTCGCCTTCGGTGACTTCGACGCCGCCGACCCGGAGACCTACAACGCCTTCCGCTCCGGCATCGTCGGCCTCGCCCAGGGCCCGGCGCCGGGCCCCGACTACACCCTCTCCTGCCCGCACTACATCCACCTCGGCTGGATCGGCGTCGTGGCCAGCCCGCGCTACCTGCAGATGCTCGACTTCATCCTCGGCTGGACCACCCTCGACATCGGCTTCGACGACGGCCGCCGCTGCGGGCGCTGGGGCGGCAAGGCAGCCCTCGGCGTCGAGCAGCCCTGACCTGAGGCACTCCCGGCGCGGACTCTGCCCGCAACTCAGGAGGCGCGGGGCTAAGTTCGGAGTCCTGAGTTCGGAGTCCTGTCGTGCGCGCCGACTCCCTCCGGTGTTGGGCGTTGGACGTTGGACGTTGGGCGTTCAGCGTTCGGCGTTCGCCATCCCGAGGGGCGCCCTGTTCACGGGCCGCCATGGGGTGCGTGAACAGGGCAGGCTGCGCCGCCCGAAGCCCTCACTCGCCGCCCAGGCGGACAATGGCGTAGGCGACCAGGTCCGCCGCCGCGACCGTGACGCGCACCCGACCGTCGTCCAGGGGCTCGACCCGCACCGGGCGCTCGCCGGCGTAGTCCGGCGAGGCGATGTGGCCCTGGCGCAGGCCGGGCTCACGCACCTCGAAGACCAGATCCGCAGCCACGGGCGGGAAGGCCGGCGTCGCCTGCCAGTCCCGCTGCGTCGGCACGACCTCGCCCTTGGCAACGCCGGTGCCGGTGGCGTTGAGGAGGTGGATCTGCAGCTCGCCGCCTGCGGCGTCGCCCTCGCGGCAGGCGCTGATCATCACCCGCGACGGCACCGCCACCGCCTGGAAGTCCAGCGGCACACTGGCCGTCGAGCGAATCATCGCCAAGAGCCGCTCGGCGAGGGCTGCATTCGGCTCGAAACTCGACGGGGCTCCGGCACGGCCTTCGGTCTGGTAGTTCGCCGCGCCGATGGCCATGGCCACGTAGAGACTCCGGCCACGGCCAACGGCGTTGGATACCACCGCCGGCCAGGCCGGGTTGCCCTTGGCATCGAGGACGTCGGACCGGACCGTCGCGCCCTCACGAGCCTTGACCCGCAGCACCCCGGC